>NZ_DASQPW010000295.1:0-10038 GCF_035643755.1 Stackebrandtia sp.
GCCTGCTGGCGGTCTGGCCCCGCCCCGGCGACCCCGACATCCCGGCGCAGCGCCCGGTCACCGACGCGCCCCGCGTCACCCGGCGGGAGCTGCAGGTGCTGCGGGCCATGAGCGACGGCCGCAGCAACGCCGAGATCGCGCGCCGACTGTTCGTCAGCGAGGACACCGTCAAGACCCACGCCCGGCGGCTGTACCGCAAGCTCGGCGTCCGCGACCGCGCCCAAGCGGTGGCCGCCGGGTTTCGCACGGGCCTGGTGTCGTGACGCCGGTCAGGCGGGCGGGCGGGCGCCGCGCAGGAACTGTTCGACCGCGGTGTCGACGATGTCGTCGAGCAGCTCGGGCGCGACGAGGCTGCCGTTGATGAGTGTGGCGATGCCTTGCAGCGTCGCGAACAGGACGATCCCGATCCGCTCGGGGTCGCCCGCCTGGAGCGCGCCCCGTTCCTGCCCCCGCAGGATCAGGTCCCTCATTCGCCCGAACGGGGCCTCGGCGGCCGCGACGATCCGGGTGGCGCCCGGCCGGTGCTTGCTGGTGTACATCAGTTCCAGCAGCGCGGCGTTGTCGATGGCGAAGCGGGTGTAGGCGATCATGCCCGCCCGCACCTGCGCCGGGAAGTCGTCACCCGCGCCCGCCACAGCGGTACAAAGTGCGGTGTCCAGCCGCATGAACCCGGCCTCGGCGAGCGCGTCGAGCAGGGCCTGACGGTGGGGGAAATGCCGGCGCGGCGCGGCGTGGCTGACGCCGACCTCGCGGGCCAGATCGCGCAGTGACAGCCGGTCGGCGCCGTGGTCCCGCAGGCCGCGCTCGGCCGCGTCGAGCAGGGCGGCGCGGAGGTTGCCGTGGTGGTAGGGGCGCTCGTCGGTCGCGTCTGGCATGGTTTCCACCATAGCAAGAGTGTTTGCGTTGACAACATTGTTGCTGTCGCCTACTATGTAGCTCATGACAACATTCTCAGCTTCGGACGTTCCGTCCATGGCGGGCCGCACCGTCGTCGTCACCGGCGCCAACAGCGGGATCGGCCGCGCCGCCGCCGGCGCGCTCGCCGCCCGGGACGCCCGCGTCGTGCTCGCCGTCCGCAACCTCGACAAGGGCCGCGCGGCCGCCGCCGAGATGACCGGCCAGGTGGAGGTCCGACAGCTCGACCTGGCCGACCTCGCCTCGGTCCGCGCGTTCGCCGCCGACTTCACCGAGCCGATCGCCGTGCTGATCAACAACGCGGGCATCATGATCCCGCCGCTGACGCGCACCGCCGACGGCTTCGAGTCCCAGTTCGGAACCAACCACCTGGGGCACTTCGCGCTCACGAACCTGCTGCTGCCCCAGGTCACCGAGCGCGTCGTCACCGTGTCGTCCCTGGCGCACCGGCAGGGCAAGATCGACTTCGACGACCTCAACTGGGAACACAAGCCGTACCGGGCCGGGGCGGCCTACGGACAGTCCAAACTCGCCAATCTGCTGTTCACCCTGGAACTCCAGCGCCGCCTCGCCGAGGTCGGCTCCCCCGTGCTCGCGACCGCCGCGCACCCCGGCCTGTCGAACACGAACCTGCTGCGACCGGGCGACCGCGGCGCGCTCACGCAGGCCCTGATGAAGGCGGGGATCTCCGTCATCGCGCAAGACGACGCCGGCGGCGCCCTGCCCACGCTGTACGCGGCCGTGGCCGACGTCCCGGGCAACAGCTACGCGGGCCCGCGCGGACTCCTGGGGACCCGCGGCGCCCCGAAGCTGGTCGCCCGCTCGGCGCGAGCGCGCGACGCCGACACCGCGCGTCGACTGTGGGACGTCTCCGAACAACTGACGGAAGTGACCTTCCCCCGGCACGCGCTCCAAACCACCTGATCGGCCGTCACCGCGCACCACAGTAGGCTCTCGGGCATGACGAACGCCGCGTTGGTTCCGCTCATGACGGATCACTACGAGTTCACCATGGTCAACGCCGCGCTCGCCGACGGCAGCGCCGACCGGTCCTGCGTGTTCGAGGTCTTCGCCCGCCGTCTGCCCACCGGGCGCCGCTACGGCGTGGTCGCCGGGATCGGGCGCCTGGTGGAGCTGTTGGCCGCGTACCGCTTCGACGACGCCGACGTGGACTACCTGCTGTCGGCGGGCGTCGTGGACGAGCGCACCGCGCGGTGGCTGCGCGCGTACCGCTTCAGCGGCGACGTCGACTGCTACGCCGAGGGCGAGCTGTACTTCCCCGGCTCGCCGATCCTGACCGTCACGGGCGGCTTCGCCGAGTGCGTCCTGCTGGAGACGCTGGTGTTGTCGGTGCTCAACCACGACAGCGCGATCGCCTCGGCGGCGGCCCGCATGGTGACGGCCGCCCGCGGCCGCCCCATCATCGAGATGGGTTCGCGCCGCACCCACGAGCATTCCGCGATCGCCGCGGCCCGCGCCGCCTACCTGGCCGGGTTCTCCACCACGTCCAATGTGGCGGCGGGGCGGGCGTACGCGATCCCCACCGCGGGCACCTCCGCGCACGCGTTCACCCTTCTGCACGCCGACGAGCCCACCGCGTTCGCCTCGCAGGTGGAGACGATGGGCACCGACACCACGCTGCTGGTCGACACCTACGACATCTCGCAGGGCATTCGCAACGCCATCGCCGCGGCCGGGCCCCGGCTGCGCGCCATCCGCATCGACTCCGGCGACCTGGACGTGATGGCGCAGCAATCCCGGGACCTGCTGGATTCCCTGGGCGCCAACGACACCAAGATCGTCGTCTCCGGCGACCTCGACGAGTACGCCATCGCGACGCTGGCGGCGGCGCCGGTGGACGTGTACGGGGCGGGCACCGCCGTGGTGACCGGCTCGGCGGCCCCCACCGCCAACCTGGTGTACAAGCTGGTCGAGGTGGACGGCGCCCCCGTGGTGAAGCGCTCCGAGAACAAGGCGACCGTCGGCGGACGCAAGACCGCGGTGCGGCGCCACAAGCCCACCGGCACCGTGACCGAGGAGGTCGTGGTGTCGCAGGGCGTGCCCGAGCCGATGCCCGGCGACCAGGCGCTGCAGGTGCCGCTGCTGCGCGGCGGTGAGCCGGTGGAGAACCTGCCCGGTCTGAAGGACTCGCGGGCGCTGTTGCGGCAGCGCCTCATCTCGATCCCCTGGGACGGCCTGAAGCTGTCGCCCGGCGACGCGTGCGTCCCGGTCGTGATGCGCTAGACGACGCGGGGGGTGCCCGTCAGCGCCACCCCGGCGGTGCGCATCTCGTCCAGGGCCTTGTCGACGGTGTCGCGGGCGACGCCGGCGGTCAGGCCGAGCAGCACCGTGGTGTCGAAGCCCTCGCGGGCGGCGTCCAGCGCGGTGGCGCGCACGCAGTGGTCGGTGGCGATGCCGACGACGTCGACGGCGGCGATGTCGTGGGCGTGCAGCCACGCGGCCAGGTCGATCTCGCCGAGGCGCCCCTCGAAGCCGGAGTAGGCGGCCGAGTAGTCGCCCTTGTCGAAGACGGCCTCGGGGGACACCGTGAGTTCCGGGTGGAAGTCGGCGCCGTCGGTGCCGACCACGCAGTGCGGCGGCCACGTGTCGACGAAGTCCGGCTCGGTCGAGAAGTGGTGGCCGGGGTCGATGTGGCGGTCGCGGGTGGCCACGATGCGATCCCAGCGGCGCGGGTTGTCGGCCACCTGGGCCGAGATGTCCGCGGCCACGGAGGCACCGCCAGCCACCGCCAGGGAGCCACCCTCACAGAAGTCGCGTTGGACGTCGACGATGATGAGCGCGCGAGCCATGGCTCCTAGATTAAATCAATCGGTTGACTCACCGGATCCGGACGCCGTGCCGGCCAGCTCCTTTTGCTCGCGCGCGGCCAGGATCTCGCCGAACTTCGCGTCGAACGCGGGGCGCTCGCTGCGGATCCGCGGCATCCGGTCGAAGTTGCGCAGCGGCGGCGGGCAGCTGGTCGCCCACTCCAGGGAGGCGCCGTAGCCCCACGGGTCGTCGGTCTCCACGAGACGTCCGGCCTTGTGGGACTTGAAGATGTTCCAGATGAACGGCAGCGTCGACAGTCCGAGAATGAACGCGCCGATGGTGGAGATCGTGTTCAGCGTGGTGAAGCCGTCCCCGGCTTGGTAGTCGGCGTAGCGGCGCGGGAAGCCCTCGTTGCCCAGCCAGTGCTGCACCAGGAACGTGGTGTGGAAGCCGATGAACGTCAACCAGAAATGCAGCTTCCCGAGTCGTTCGTCGTACATTCGCCCCGTCACCTTGGGGAACCAGAAGTACACCCCGGCGAACACGGCGAACACGATGGTGCCGAACAGGACGTAGTGGAAGTGCGCCACCACGAAGTAGGTGTCGGAGACGTGGAAGTCGATGGGCGGGCTGGCCAGCAGCACGCCGGACAGTCCACCGAACAGGAAGGTGGTCAGGAAGCCGAGCGAGAACAGCATGGGCGTCTCGAAGGTGAGCTGCCCCTTCCACATGGTGCCGATCCAGTCGAAGAACTTGATGCCGGTGGGCACCGCGATCAGGAACGTCATGAACGAGAAGAACGGCAACAGCACCTGGCCGGTGGCGAACATGTGGTGCGCCCACACCGCCATGGACAGCGCCGCGATGGACAGGGTGGCGCCGATCAGGGTCTTGTAACCGAAGATGGGCTTACGGCTGAACACCGGGATCACCTCGGACACGATGCCGAAGAACGGCAACGCGACGATGTACACCTCGGGATGGCCGAAGAACCAGAACAGGTGTTGCCACAGCATGGCCCCGCCGGTGTCGGTGTCGAAGACATGGGCGCCAAGCGTTCGGTCGGCCATGACAGCCAGCAGGGCAGCGGCCAGGATCGGGAAGACCATCAGGACCAGCAGGCTGGTGACCAGGATGTTCCAGGTGAAGATCGGCATCCGGAACATGGTCATGCCCGGCGCCCGCAGCGTCAGGATCGTGGTGATCATGTTGACCGCGCCCAGGATGGTTCCCAGACCCGAGATGGTCAGACCCACGAACCACATGTCGGCGCCGTAACCCGGCGAGTTGACCACGTCGGACAGCGGCTGGTAGGCGAACCAGCCGAAGCTGGCGGCGCCGCCGGGGGTCAGGAAGCCCGCGACCACCAATGTGGACCCGAACAGGTACAGCCAGTACGCGAAGGCGTTGAGCCGCGGGAACGACACGTCCGGCGCCCCGATTTGCAGCGGGACGATGTAGTTCGCGAACGCGAACAGGATCGGCGTGGCGAACATCAGCAGCATGATGGTGCCGTGCATGGTGAACAGCTGGTTGAACTGGTCCACCGACAGGAACTGCAGACCCGGGCGCGCCAACTCGGTGCGCATCAACAGGGCCATGATGCCGCCGATGCCGAAGAACGCCATTGATGTCATGAAGTACATCAAGCCGATCTGCTTGGCGTCGGTGGTGCGCAGCGTGCGGGCCAGCCACGAGCCCTTGGGCTCACGGCGCACCGACCACGGACGCGCGACGATCGGCTTCGGCGAAACCGTTGTCACCTGCGGACCTCCTGAGTCGTCCCTGCCCGGCACCGGATTGGGCGATGTGGACGCGGGTGAGCCCACACTCATGCCTGGCGATCGCAGAATAGCCTTCCGGAAACTTCGACATTGCGTCGGGTATGAGAATTTCGGGTGTGCCGCGACTTCCATCTCACGCGGCGTGGAGCGCGATCGGTGTGCTGTGGCAGGATGCCTTGCCATGCGCGCCAAGGACGCCGACGCCCCGGCACCCCGACTGCCCGGCGGGTACTGCAACGACACCGTCCGCGTCGACGACACGGTGGTGAAGCGGTTCACCGGCCCGGGCGCGGAGCTGCGTCGCGACACCGAGGGGCGGGCGCTGAAGGCCGCCGCGGGCACGGTGCCGGTGCCCCGGGTGCTGAGAACCGGTGGCGCCGAGCTGGTCTGTCAATTCGTCGACGGCACCCACGGCCAGCGGCTGCTCAATCCCGAGCGGGCCGCGGGCATCCTCGCCGAGTGCGGTCGGGTGCTGGCGGCGCTGCACACCGTCTCCGTGGCCCCGCTGGGCGGCGCCGACGGATCGCCGAAGGTGTTGGTGCACGGCGACTACGGCCCGCAGAACCTGCTGCTGGACGAGGAGACGCTGCGGGTCACGGCCGTGCTGGACTGGGAGTGGTCCCACATTGGACGACCCATCGAGGACCTGGCCTGGTGCGAGTGGATCGTGCGCACCCACCACGCCGACTGCGTGGACGCGCTGCCGCACCTGTTCCACGGCTACGGCACCCCGCCGGCGCCCTGGCCGAAGCGCCAGGAGGCGATGCTGGCGAAGTGCCGCGCCATGCGGCGGTTCGGCGCCGCCCGCCGCGACGGTTCGGCCGCGCTGTGGCGCCGCCGAACCGCGGTGACGTCGTCGTGGGCTGTGTTATCTCACTCCGTTGGTGCGGCGCACTCCGGGCTCGAGTGCGGCGGCGACGCGCTTGACCAGCAGGGCGGTCTCGTAACCGACCAGGCCGAGGTCGCAGCCGGCGCGGGCTAGCACGGCGACCTGGGCCCGGTCCCCTACGGCCATCAACAAAAGGACGCCTTCGTCCATGTCGACGACCGACTGGCGGACGCGTCCGGCGGTCAATACTTTTGCCGCACCGGTGGTTAGCGACGCCAACCCACTGGTGATGGCGGCTAGTTGGTCGGCGCGGTCGACGGGCAGACCCGCCGATACCGCCAGCGCCAGGCCGTCCACGGAGACCGTCAGGGCGTGGGCCACGTCCGGGACCTTCTGCACGAACGAGGTCAGCAGCCAGTCGAGTTCTCCTATGTGCCCAGCTTGTTGTGGTGTGGTCATCGGCGGGGTCCTTCGCAGTTCACGAGGCGTACGGGGTCAGCTTTTGTCGGTCGCCTGACGAATGTCCATCGTCGATGAGGTGTCGGCGGCGGCTATGCCACCGGCGAACCCAGCCAGGCGGCTGCGAATCTCGTCGGGATCGAAACCTTCGTCACCGGGCCCGCCTCGAGGGGGTGGGGCGCTGGCTGGCGCTTCCACCGAACCGGGCAGCAGGCGTGCACCCGGGCGACGCTTGGGCAGCGCCCCCTCCTCTTCGACGGGTGCTTCCGGTGCCGGGTGTTCGGAAGCGGCGGCAATGGCTTGCCTGGCCTGATCGTATGCCATATCCCCGGCTCCCGTTTGCCAGCTGAGCGAGCCGGGCGGGAGCGCGGGGAAGTCACCGGAGCCGGTGGCGGGCATGAACCATCCGGTTTGTGCTGATGTTGCGGTGGGGTCGGGGGCGGCCGACACCGGGGCCGGGAGCGGACGGGGGTCGGCCGCCTCGGCACCGGGGATTCTGGGGCGTGGCACTATCACGCCGCTGGAGTCGGTGATGGAGGTCTCTTCGCCGGTCCCGGTCACCGGGATCGCCGACGGTCGGTCGCTGAGCGCCTTGAGGCTGCCGCGCCCCGACAGCGGCGGCTCGTTCGAGATCGGGTCGATCATGCCGCCGCGGGCGGAGCCGGAGCCGGAGCCGGTGCGCGGACCGTCCTGCGATGCGATCAGCGCCTCGGGCACCCGCACCACCGCCAGGGTTCCCTTGCCCGCGGTGGAGTGGAGCTGGACGTCGATGCCGTGGCGCTCGGCCAGCCGCGCGACCACGAGCAGACCCATGGTCCCGGCCAGCGACGAGGTCAGGCCGGAGGGCTCGCGCAGCCGCTCGTTGATCTCGGCGACCTGCTCCTCGGGAAGCCCGATGCCCTCGTCGTTGATGCTGATGACGACCTCGTGGATGGTGCGCCGGGTGGCGACCCGCACGTGGGTGGTGGGCGCGGAGAACTGGGCGGCGTTCTCCAGCAGCTCGGCCAGCAGGTGAACGACGTCCCCCACCGCGCTGGCGATGATGGGCGTATCGGCGGAGTCCTCGATGGCGATGCGCGAGGAGTCCTCGATCTCGGCCGACGCCTCGGTGACGGCGCGGGCCACGGTGATGGCCGAGATGTGGCGGCGTCCGGGGTCGCCGCCGGCCAGCAGCAGCAGGTTCTCCTCGTTGCGGCGCATCCGGGAGGCCATGTGGTTCAGGGAGCGCATCCGCTCCAGGCCGACCGGGTCGCGGGTGGCCTCGGTGAACTCATCCAGCATGTGCAGCTGCCGCTGCACCAGGGACTGCCCGCGCCGGGCCAGCGCGATCATCATGGCCGCCACGTCGAGCCGCAGCATCGCCTGGTCGGCGGCCAGCCGCAGGGCCTGGCGGTGGACGACGTTGAACGCCTGCGTCACCGCCGCGACCTCGTCGTTGGGCCCGGTGCGGTCCGTCATGGCCAGGTGTTCGGCGGCGTCGACGGCGTCGGTGACCTGCTTTTCGCTGCGGGCGTCGGTCATGGTGGCCACGGCCTTGGGCAGCGTGTCCTCGGCGGCCTGCAGGGCGTCGCGGCGCAGCAGGCGTAGCCGCTTGCTGATCCGCAGCGCCAGCAGCATCGCCGCGACGAAGGTCAGCACCGCCAGTCCGACGGCCGAGCCGCCGGTGATCCACGCCGAGGTGCGGGCCTGGCTGCGCAGCGCGTCGGCGGAGTGGCCGAGGTCCTCGCTCAGCTGGGACTCCACCTGGTGGAGTTCCTTGATCCGGTAGCCCTGGGCGACGTCCCAATCGTGGGCGGTGGCCTTGGGCGGCCGCTGTTGCAGGAGGTTGGAGGTGATCCGGTCGGCGCGGTCGACGGCCGGTCCGTACACCGTCGTGTAGTACAGGCCCTTGGCGCGCGGTCCCGCGGCGCGGTAGAACTCGCCGAGTCGCTGCTGCTCGATGCCCTGGTACCGGGCGAGGCTGGTGGTGTCGGCGGCCGGGATCTTGTCGTTCTTGCCGTCGCCGTTCAGGTCCATCTCGGACGCGGTGAGCAGGTTGTGCACCAGGATGCGTTCGTAACCCGCCGCGAGCTTCGCCCCCGCCAGCGCGGCCTCGGCGCGGGCCTGCCGCGCCAGGTCGTGGTCGGTGATGTGAACGTGCAGGGCGTCGGCGACGTCGAGGATCTTGTCGGAGATCGACTCGTACAGCTCCAGACCGCTCGTCGTGTCCGGGTCGGCCATCGAGACGGCCTTGTCCTTGGCGAACGGCCTCATGTATTTGCGCGCGTTCTTGATCTGGTCGAGCGAGCCGTCGGCGGTGACGATGACGGCGTTGAGCGCGGGAACCTCTTTGCGGATGGCGTCGGTCTGGGACTGGAATTCGTCGATGTACTTGTCGGTGGTGGCGATCTGGTGGGCGTAGTCGTGCGCGAAGGGCTTGCCGTCGGCCTCGTGGCTGTCGACGGTGGCCGCGACCTCGTCCTGCCCCACGTGCAGCAGCTTCGCGGTGGTGTTGGCCAGGTCGGCCAGGGTCTTGGCGCGGGCGGCGTCGGCGTCGGTCTGCATGGCCTGCTGCACCTGGAGACCGGCCAGGGTCAACAAACCCAGGATCGTCACGACGATGGGCAGCATGAGCCGTAGACGCACCGAGAGGGACCGGCGCCGTGGTGCCTCACCATTAGCCATCGTGGGGTGAGCCTTTCACATCTTCAGGCGGTGCATGGCATCGCGTCATGCACCGGGGCGTTCGGTTGCCACCGCTAAGCAGACAGCCTGTCGGGATATCCTGACGTGTCAAGGGGTGTGAAGTCGAGACCGGGGGGCATATTTCTCTCATAGTGGCGGATCAGTGACTCCTCGCCGTCCTTTCCTCACTATGTCGGACGCGTCAGCTCCGCGCGGTCGGCGGATACCGGCGCGGTTTCACGATGTCGCTCAGTTGGGCCGCCAGGTCGAAAAGCAACGCGGTCTTTCCCGGCGGCGCCACCAGTTGGACACTAGCCGGAAGTCCGTCCCCGCGGGTACCCACCGGCACCACCAACGCGGGCAGGCCGACCAGACCCCAGGGCGCGGTGAACGCGGCGGCGCGGGCGCTGGCGCGCAGGTTGTCCCGGAAACCGGTGCGCGACCAGGTCACGCCCGCCGGCGGCGGCCCGGCCGCCGCCGGGGTGACCAGCACGTCGAAACCGTTGTGCGCGAACCATTCCACGGCATGGGCCCGGGTGCGCGCCCCGTCGCCCAGCAGGGTGGAGGCCCACGAGCCGCGCGCCATCCGCTCCCCCACGGAGACCAGCCGCCGGGTGC
>NZ_DASQPW010000296.1:0-5654 GCF_035643755.1 Stackebrandtia sp.
CCACCGGGGAGGTGTCGGTGCGGCCGCCCTCGCGGACGAAGCGGACGAACTCGCCGATCAGCGCGGTGTCGGCGCCGCCGTGCCCGCCGCTGGCCTCGCCGATGGCGATCTGGCGGTCGGCGTCGGCGTCGTAGCCGCGCCGCTTGGCGTTCCACAGCTTGACCACGGCGTTGCCGCCGGTGTCGCCGAGGTTCTCCAGCCGCCCGGCCGTGCCGATCACGGTGTAGTTGCGCCAGTAGTCGGGGGTGTAGTGGCACTGCTGGTAGCTGGCCTGCACGCCGTTGTCCAGCTCCATCAGCATCATCGACAGGTCCTCGACGTCCACAATGGGGTGAAGCCCGGTCTGGGACAGCGGCGGCCAGTGGTGCTCCGGGTCGAACCAGTCGTGAGGGCGCTGCCCCGCGGCGGCCTGCCGGTCGTCGACGCGGTTGTAGACGCTCAGCTTGCCCATGGCGGCGACCCGGCGGGTGGAGGCGCCGGCCAGCCAGTGGATCACGTCGATGTCGTGGGCGCCCTTTTGCAGCAGCAGCCCGGTGGTGCGGCGCCGGTCGGCGTGCCAGTCCTTGTAGTAGAAGTCGCCGCCGTGGCCCACGAAGTGGCGGCACCAGATCGCCTCCACCTCGCCGATCGCGCCGTCGGCGATCAGGTCGCGCATCGCGCGGATCACCGGCATGTGGCGCATGTTGTGGCCCACGTACAGCCGGGTGCGGTGGGCGCGGGCGGACTCCAGCAGCGCGTCGCAGTCGGCCGTGGAGATGGCCAGCGGCTTCTCCATGAACGTCGGCAGGCCGGCGGCCAGCGCCCGGGTGCCCAGGTCGACGTGGGTGTCATCGGGGGTGAGGATCGCGACGGCGTCGATGTCGGCGGCCAGCAGGTCGTCGAAGTCGGTCAGGGTCGCGACGTCCGAACCGAACCGTTCCCGCGCCCAGCCGAAGGCGGCGGGATCGGTGTCGCACACGGTGGTGACGCGGGAGCCCTTGCCGGGGCGGTGGGCCTCGGCCGCCAGCGACTTGCGCAGGCCGAGCCCGACCACGCCGATGCGCAGATCAGTCATGGCCCGACCCTAAAGGTCGTCTCGTCGCCCGGCAACGTGGCCGCGGCGGACTGATGACGGCGTCCGCGGCGTTGTCGTCCTCTCGCCAAACGTTATCCGGCGGCGGCGGGTGTGGCGGTCAGCTCGGCGGGCGGGCGCCGGTCGGCCACCCAGGTCGCCAGCTCGAGGCGGTCGATGAGGATGACGCCGAGCTGCTCGGCCAGCGCGTCGTGCCGGGCCGCCGTCTTCAGCGGATGCAGGTCGGCGTTGGTGACCAGGATGGCGGTGTCGGCCTGCCACTTGGCGTGCGCGTCGGCGCCCAGCGCCTGGATGTGCCGCGCGCCCCGCTTGGACAGGGTGCCGTCGTCCGGCTTGGCCCGCACCACCACCCGGCGCGCGTCGGGCGCGGTGGCCACGAAGTTGCTGCCGAAGTCACCCGAGCGACCCATGAAGCGGATCTTGCGGAAGCCGTCGCGCAGCAGCAACTGCCCGACCCAGGACTCGAACTGCGGGATGGTCATCTCGTCGGCGCGGCTGAGGTGCCGCTCCAGCTCGGCGTATTCGGCGCGGTGGTCCGAGGTCTGATGACGCCGGAAAGCGAAGGCGCCCAGGGAAACCGCGACCAGGGTCGCGACGATGACCACGAGCAGCAGCCAGTGCAGGGCCACCCAGGCGGCCACGAACTTCAGCACCGCGAGGCCGACGACCGCCGCCACCAGGGCGATGATCGCTTTGACCGAAGTGGACAAGTTACGCATCGCGCGCTCCCGGATAGGGTTGTCAGGACGGGTGCTTCGCGCGGGCACGAAGACACCGTTCAGTATGCCTAAGCCGAACGGGCAGTCACAATCGAGTGTCAGATTGTCGACGATCGCTGGAGTTATTGCGCCCCAAGCTGTTAGTCTGGAGGGCCGGGCGTGTCTCGCTCGGCGATCCTCCACAGGCGATAATCCACGGGTGTCAGAATCCACCGGACTACTCATGCTGCTCGGCGCTCCACTGGGGAACGTGGAGGACCTCTCCGCTCGGCTGCGACGGGTGCTGGCCACCGCCGACGTCGTGGCCGCCGAGGACACCCGGCGGTTGCGCCGCCTCGCCGCCGACGCCGACATCCCGATCACCGGAACCGTGGTGTCCTTCTTCGAGGGAAACGAGCGCCAACGCGTGCCCCGGCTGCTGGAGGAGCTGCGCGACGGCCGTGTCGTCGCCGTCATCACCGACGCGGGCATGCCCTCGGTGTCCGACCCGGGCTTTCGGCTGGTGCGCGCCGCCGTCGACGCCGGGATCGCCGTCAGCGCCGTCCCCGGTCCCAGCGCGGCCACCACCGCGCTGGTCCTGTCGGGCCTGCCCAGCGACCGGTTCTGCTTCGAGGGCTTCCTGCCGCGCAAGGCCGGCGAGCGCCGCACCCGCCTGTCCGAGCTGGCCGAGGAGCGGCGCACCATGGTGTTCTTCGAGTCCACCCACCGCATCGCCGCCTGCCTGGAGGACCTGGCCGCGGCCTTCGGCGCCGAGCGCCCCGCGGCGCTGTGCCGCGAGATGACCAAGACCCACGAGCAGGTGCGGCGCGCCGGGCTCGGCGAGCTGGCGTCCGGCGCGGTGGACGACCCGCCGCGCGGCGAGATCACCGTGGTGGTGGCCGGGGCGCCCGCGCCCGCCACCACCGACGACCCCGCCGTCCTGGCCGCCGCCGTGTCTTCCCTTGTGGACGAAGGCGTGGACCGCAAGGAGGCCATGAGCCGCGTGGCCCGCGCCAACGGGGTGCCGCGCCGCGTCGTCTACGACGCCGTGCTCGCCCACCGCGACTGACGCCGGATCGCCGCGGCCAACCGGGACAGCCACGCCTCCGGCACCGCGGACGCGGCGTGTACCGCGCCCTGCTCGCCGCCCGCCTGGACTACGGCGCCGCGATGGCGCTCACCCCGGGCCGCGTCACCAGCGGCTCGCCGATCCTGCGGCGGCTGGGTTTCGTGTCGTACGGCCGGGAGCGGGTCGTTCGGGTCCGGCTGGGGTGACCGCCTACAGGTCGTCCCACTTGAACATCTTCCAGGCGATCGCACCGCACACCACGGCGAAGCCCAGCAGTATCCCCATCTGGGGCAGCACGCTGACGGGCCCGTCGCCGCGCACCATCACGTCGAGCAGGGCGTCGTTGATGTAGCGCAGCGGCGAGATCAACGAGACGGTCTGCAGCCACGCCGGCGACTGGTCCAGCGGGAAGAAGGTCCCCGACGCGAACGCCATCGGCATCACGATCAGGTTGCCCAGGCCGCTGGCCCCCTCGCCGGTCTTGGCGATGCAGCCCACGACCATGCCCAGGGCGAGGAATGCCAAGGTGCCCACCATGAGTATGGGTATCGCCATCCACCAGGAGCCGGTGAGCTGGAGGCCGAACACCGGCAGCGAGGCCACCGCGATGAACACCGCGAGCTGGATCATGGACATCACCATGCTCAGCCCGATGCGCGCCCCGATCACCGAGCCGATCGGCGCCGGCGACAGCCGCAGCCGCCGCATGATCTTGTTCCTCCGCCAATCCACCAATGTGGACGCCGCGCCGAAGACGCCGGCGATCGACACCGCCCAGCCCAGGATGCCCGGCATCAGGTACTGGATCGACGACAGCGAATCGTCCTCCACCGACGTCGGCTTCACCTCGGTGATCCTGGTGCCCGGGGCGGCGGCCTGGAGCGTGTGGATGTTGCCCTGGTTGACGATGCCCGCCAGGGTCCCCTGCACCATGGCGGCGCGGGTGGGGTTGGCCTTGGAGAAGTAGATGTAGACCTGGTCGCCGTCCTGCGTCACCACGGCGTCGGAGTTGCCCTGGCGCACCTTCTCGAGCGCGGCGTCCTTGTGGGAGGTCTTGGTGACCTCGAACAGGTCCTTGTACGCGTCGGGGTCCTGGGCCTTCAGGGAGTCCAGCGCCTGGACCTTGCCGACCTGCTCGACCTTGGTGGTGGAGCTGTCGGAGCTGAACAGCGCGCCGAAGATCACCAGGAACATCAGCGGGAACACGATGGTGAAGAAGATGGTGACCTTGTCGCGCAGGAACCCGCGAAACAGCGCCTTCGACAGGCTCAGAAAGCTACTCACGCCCGGTACTCCCGTCCGGTCAGATTCAGGAAAACGTCTTCGAGGGTCGCGCCCCGTACCCGCAGTCCGTCCAACGCGGACCTCTCGGCCAGGGCGGTGAGGACGGCGGCGGGCCTGTGGGTGACGAAGGTGAGATCGGCGCCGTCGTCGGCGATCTCGGCGTTTCCGTCGGCGATGGTCGCGGACTCGTCGGCGCTCAGGTGGCCGCTGGCCACCGAGATCCGGGTGGGGGCGTCCAGGCCGCGCACCAGCGCCGAGGGTGTGTCCACATTGAGCACCTTGCCGTGGTCCATGATGGCCACCCGGTCGCACAGCGACTCGGCCTCGTCCATGTAGTGGGTGGTCAACACGACGGTGCGGCCGTCGGAGTTGATCTTGCGCAACAGATCCCACAGATTGCGGCGGGCCTGCGGGTCGAGGGCGGCGGTGGGCTCGTCCAGGAACAGCAGCTCGGGGTCGTGCACCAGGGCGCAGGCGATCGACAGGCGCTGGGCCTGCCCGCCCGACAGCTTTTCCACCCGGGTGTCGCGGCTGTCGGTGAGGCCCACGGTTTCGAGCATCTCGTCGGCGCGGTTCCGGGACACCGCGTACAGCTCGGCGAAGGTGCGCAACTGTTCCCGCGCGGTCAGGCGGTCGAAGAAGGCCGACGCCTGCAGCTGGACGCCGATGCGCGGCGCCAGGGATTTGTTGCGGGGCCACGGGGACACGCCCAGCGTGGTGACCTCGCCGGAGTCGGCCTCGCGCAGGCCCTCGATGATCTCCAGCGTGGTGGTCTTTCCCGCACCGTTGGGCCCGAGAATGCCGAAGAACTCCCCGCGCGCGACTTCGAAGGTGACCCCGTCCACGGCGCGGAGATCTCCGTAATGCTTGGCGAGGTCGGTGACCCGGATAGCAGCGTCCATGAACGCCGAGCGTAATGGAGGGCCGCGGCGGCCACCTCGTCCGATCGAGGTGTTGATCCTCATCCCTCGGGCGGAGCGGGATCTCCTACTGGGAACAGCGATCCTTCGCCTTGCGGACCGTGATCGTCACCGAGGAGTCCGGCCCGGCCTGGGTGCCGCCGGCCGGGTCCTGGCCGGTGACGGTGCAGGTCACGTCGCCGTCGCCCTCGTAGATCACCGCGGGGCGCAGGCCCGCCGCGGTGAGATCGCGGCGCGCGTCGGCCTCGGTCTCGTTGAGGACATTGGGGACGGTGACGGTGTCGGGACTGGGCGAGGTCGACGAGCCGGGCGCGCTCGACTTCGCCCCCGAGGCCGCGCCCGAGGTGGACGCCGAACGCGAGGCGCGGTGGGAGGAGCCGGTGTCGTCGCCCTTGGCGCCGCCGCCGGCGCCGTGGCCGTCGCCCCCCGGCTGCGCCGCGAGGCCGTCGGTCTTCTCCGCGGTGTCGATGCCGTGGGTGGCCAGCTCCCAGGGCCGGGTGGCGGCGGCCGTCACCGCGGCCACCGCGAAGATCAGCGCGGCCAGGCAGATCACCAGGAACACCCCGCGGCGGCGCTTCGGGCGCGGCGGCGGTGGGTTCTCGGGTGGCGGC
>NZ_DASQPW010000297.1:0-81855 GCF_035643755.1 Stackebrandtia sp.
GGCGCCGCCCGGGCCGCCGCGCCCGCCGGTGATGCAGCAGCCGATGGCGCCGCGCCCCATGCAACAGCCGATGCCACAGCGTCCCATGCCGCAGCAGCACATGGCACCGAGGCCGATGCCGATGGCGCCGCGCCCCATGCCCCAGCCCATGCCGCCGCGTCCGATGCCGCAGCGCAAGAAGGCCAGCCAGGAGCCCGCCGTCATCGTCACGATCGTGATCGCCGCGATCCTGGTGGTGGGTTTCATGGTGCTGCTGATCGCCGCGCTGTAGCAACACTGTGGAGGCCGCGGCGGCTGACACACCCGACGGTTAACCTGTCAGTCGTGGCAAGCAGAACCGGGCAGTCCCTGCCGTACCGTCCCGCCCCGGGCACGATTCCCGAATCGCCCGGCGTCTACCGTTTCCGGGACGGCGACGGCAGGGTCATCTACGTCGGCAAGGCCAAGAACCTGCGGTCCCGGCTGAACTCGTACTTCGCCGACCCCACCGGCCTGCACCCGCGCACCTACCAGATGGTGCACACGGCGACGTCCGTGTCGTGGGTGGTGGTGGACACCGAGGTCGCCGCGCTGCAACTGGAGTACTCCTGGATCAAGGAGTTCGACCCCCGGTTCAACGTGATGTACCGCGACGACAAGAGCTACCCGTACCTCGCGGTGACCGTGGGGGAGGAGTACCCCCGGCTCCAGGTGATGCGCGGCGACAAGCGCAAGGGCGTGCGCTACTTCGGGCCGTTCTCCCACGCCTGGGCGATCCGCGAGACCCTCGACCTGCTGCTGCGGGTCTTCCCGGCCCGCACCTGCTCGTCCACGGTCTTCAAGCGCGCCAACAAGATCGGACGCCCCTGCCTGCTGGGCGACATCGGCAAGTGCTCGGCGCCGTGCGTCGGGCGGGTCAGCGCCGAGGAGCACCGCCGCATCGTCGACGAGTTCTGCGACTTCATGTCCGGGCGCACCGACACCTTCGTCAAGCGCGTCGAGACCGAGATGAAGGACGCCGCCGAGTCCCAGGACTACGAGCGCGCCGCCCGCCGCCGCGACGACCTGGTCGCCCTGAACCGGGCCCTGGAGAAGCAGGTCGTGGTGCTGGACGACAACACCGACGCCGACGTCGTGGCCTTCGCCGACGACCAGCTGCAGGCCGCGGTGGCGGTGTTCCACGTCCGCGGCGGCCGGGTCCGCGGCGAGCGCGGCTGGATCGTCGACCGCCCCGAGGGCGTCAGCGACGGCGACCTCGTGCACTCCCTGTGCACCCAGTACTACGGTGGACAGTCCGGTTCGGACATTCCGCGCGAGGTGCTGGTGCCCGCGCTGCCCGACGACGCCGACGCCCTGGTGGAATGGCTGTCCCAGCGCCGCGGCTCCCGGGTGAGCCTGCGGGTGCCGCGGCGCGGCGACAAGCGCGCGCTGGCCGAGACGGTGCGCCGCAACGCCGAGCAGGCCCTCGTCCAGCACAAGCTCAAGCGCGCCAGCGACCTCAACACCCGCTCGCAGGCTCTGGAGGAGCTCGCCGAGGCCCTCGACCTGCCGACCGCTCCGCTGCGCATCGAGTGCTTCGACGTCTCCCAGATGCAGGGAAGCGACGTGGTGGCCAGCATGGTGGTGTTCGAGGACGGGCTGCCCCGCAAGTCCGAATACCGCCGCTTCGTGGTCAAGGGCGACCGCACCGACGACCTGTCGGCCATGCACGAGGTGCTCACCCGGCGGCTGAAGCGCGTCGACGAGTCCGCGGCGCCCCGCGATGAGGACGGCAAGGCCCGCAAGTTCGCCTACCCGCCACAGCTTCTGGTGGTGGACGGCGGCGCCCCCCAGGTCGGCGTCGCCGACAATGTACTGTCCGAATTGGCCATCGACACGGTGAACGTGTGCGGCCTGGCCAAGCGCATGGAGGAGGTGTGGCTGCCGGAGGAGGAGTTCCCGGTGATCCTGCCGCGCCAGTCCGAGGCGCTGTACCTGCTGCAACGGGTGCGCGACGAGGCGCACCGCTTCGCCATCTCGCTGCACCGCTCCCGGCGCGGCAAGAAGGTCACCAGCTCCGCCCTGGACGCCGTGCCCGGCCTCGGCCCCGCCCGCCGCAAGGCGCTGCTGAGACACTTCGGCTCGGTCAAGAAGATCCGGGCCGCCACGCCCGCCGAACTCACCGCCGTCGACGGGATCGGCCCCGCACTGGCCGAGACTGTGACACGCACCCTGAACACGGAGACCACACCGCCAGCATGATCGCCGAAGACGCCCACGACGGGCATACTCAACTGATGCCCAACGACCCGCTCCCCGACGCCTCCGCCGACCGTAGCCGCGCCGACCTGGACCTGGTCATCGTGACCGGCACCTCCGGCGGCGGGCGCAGCACGGTCGCCAAGGCGCTGGAGAACGTCGGCTACTACGTGGTGGACAACCTCCCCGAGTCGCTCACGGTCACCATGGCCGAGCTGGCCTACGAATCCGGCGACGCCACCCGCCGCACCGCCATGGTGCTCGACGTGCGCTCCCACGCCTTCGCCGCCGACCTGGTCAAGGCCGTGGCGGACCTGAAGACCCGCGGCTTCAAGCCCCGCGTGGTGTTCGTCGACGCCGAGGACGACGTCCTGGTGCGCCGCTACGAGAAGGTGCGCCGCGCCCACCCCCTGCAGGGCTCCGGTCGCATCCTGGACGGCATCGCCGCCGAGCGCGAGCTGCTGGCCGCCTCCCGCGAGACCGCCGACGCGCTGATCGACACCAGCCACCTCAACGAGAACCAGCTGCGCTCCCGCGTCGAGGAGCTGTTCGCCCCCGCCGACACCCGCCGGGTCCGCATCACCACCCTGTCGTTCGGCTTCAAGTACGGCATCCCGCTGGACGCCGACTTCGTCATCGACGTGCGGTTTCTGCCCAACCCGTACTGGATTCCCGAGCTGCGCGAGCACACCGGCGTCGACGCCGAGGTCAGCGAGTACGTGCTGCAACAAAACGGCGCCGAGGAGTTCGTCGGCGGCTTCGCCGGGCTGATCGCCTCGGCCGCCCCCGGCTTCGAGCGGGAGGGCAAGCGCTACGTCACGGTCGCGGTGGGCTGCACCGGCGGCAAGCACCGCAGCGTCGCCATCGCCGAGGCGCTGGCGACGCGGCTGCGCGACAGCGGGTTGTCGGCCTACCCGCACCACCGCGACATGGGGCTGGAGTGAGGCGCCGGATCGTTGCCCTGGGGGGAGGCAAGGGACTGTCGGCGGCGCTGCGCGCCCTGAAGACCTTCGACGTCGACATCACCGCGGTGGTGACCGTCGCCGACGACGGGGGTTCGTCGGGACGCATCCGCGCCACCCGCGACGTGGTGCCGCCCGGCGACCTGCGCAAGGCGCTGATCGCGTTGTCGCCCAACGACGACGCGCTCACCGAGGTGTTCGGTTACCGCTTCGGCGGCACCGACGACCTCACCGGCCACGCCGTGGGCAACCTGGTGCTGACCGGGCTGATGGAGACCCTGGGCGACCCGGTGGCCGCGATCGCCGCGGCCGCCCGGATGCTGGACGTCGACGCCACCGTGCTGCCCATGGCCACCGTCCCGGTGGACATCGAGGCGTCGGTGGAGACCGACGGCGTCACCGCGGTGGTGCGCGGCCAGCACAACGTGGCCACCTCCAGCGGCGTCGTCCAGCACCTGCGGCTGCGGCCCGAGGCCCCGCCGGCCTGCCCGCAGGCGCTGGAGGCCATCGCCGCGGCCGACTGGCTGGTGCTGGGGCCCGGCTCCTGGTACACCAGCGTGATGCCGCACCTGCTGGTGCCGCAGCTGCGCGACGCCATCGAGGCCAGCACCGCCAAGAAGGCCATCGTGTTGAACCTCGACAAGGAACCCGAGACCGACGGACTCACCCTCGCCGAACACGTCGTGGCACTGCGCGCGTACGCTCCGGAACTGCGCGCCGACATCATCATCGCCGACACTCAGGCGACCGGTGAACCCGAACCGGTCGCGCGTGCGGCACAATCTTTGGGGGCCCAATTGCTCCTTGCCCCGGTCGCCGAACCGGGCCGCAAGGACCGCCACGACTGGCGGGCACTGGCGCGGGCCCTCAAACCGGTTATCTAGTGGGGTGGATCGTTCAACATGGCGATGACGTCTTCCATAAAGGACGAACTCAGTCGCATAGACATCACCAAGCCGTGTTGCCGCCGGGCCGAGATGAGCGCGCTCTTCCGCTTCTCCGGCGGGCTTCACCTGGTGGGCGGCACCTTGGTCGTGGAGGCCGAGCTGGACGCGGGCAGCGTGGCCCGGCGGCTGCGGGCCGCCATCGCCGACGCCTACGGGTATCACAGCGAGATGCAGGTGCTCACCGCCGGCGGCCTGCGCCGCCACACGCATTTCGTGCTGCGGGTCATCAACGACGGTGAGGCGCTGGCCCGCCAGACCGGCCTGCTGGACGCCCGGGGGCGCCCGGTGCGGGGCCTGCCGTCGCACGTGGTGTCCGGCAATCTGTGCTGCGCCGTGGCCGCCTGGCGGGGCGCCTTCCTGGCGCACGGCTCGCTCACCGAGCCCGGCCGGTCGTCCTCGCTGGAGATCACCTGCCCGGGGCCGGAGGCGGCGCTGGCGCTGGTGGGCGCGGCCCGCCGGCTCGGCGTGTCCGCCAAGGCCCGCGACGCCCGCGGCGTGGACCGCGTGGTGATCCGCGACGGCGACGCCATCGGCGAGATGCTCACCCGGTTGGGCGCCCACTCCGGGGTGCTGACCTGGGAGGAGCGGCGGGTGCGCCGCGAGGTGCGCGCCACCGCCAACCGGCTGGCCAACTTCGACGACGCCAACCTGCGCCGCTCCGCGCGGGCCGCGGTGGCCGCCGCCGCCAAGGTGACCCGGGCCCTGGACCTGCTGGGGGAGGACGTCCCCGCCCATCTCGCCGAGGCCGGGCGGCTGCGGCTGGCGCACCGCCAGGCATCCCTGGAGGAGCTGGGAGCCATGGCCGACCCGCCGCTGACCAAGGACGCCATCGCCGGGCGGATCCGCCGGCTCATCAACCTGGCCAACAAGCACGCGCAGCGCCGCGGCGAGCCGCCGGTGGAGTCGGCGGTCACCGAGGACATGCTGGTGGGGTGACGGGCGCCGCCTCAGCCCGTGACGGGCAGCAGCCCGCGCTCGCCGAAGACCTTCTTGGCCACGAACATCGCGTTGAGCGCCCGGGGCACTCCCGAGTAGACGGACACGTGGATGATCGCCTCGACGATCTCCTCCGGCGACAGGCCGACGTTGAGGGCGGCGTTGATGTGAACCTCCAACTGGGGTTCGCACCCGCCCTGACCGGCCAGGGCTCCGATGGTGACCAGCTGACGCTGGCGCGGCTCGAGGCCGGGCCGGGAGTACACGTCCCCGAAGGCGAACTCGATGACGATGTCGCCCAGGGCCGGCGCGATGTCGGCCAGCGACTCGACCACCTTGTGGCCGCCCTCGCCGTCGACGGCGGTGAGGGTCTCGAGACCCCGGACGTAGCGTTCGGAGCGCTGTGCTTGCGACATCGGGTGCGGCCTTTCCGCGGGAACGTGTGGGAACCCGAGGCTACCGGCGGGGCGGGGCTTTCCTGGGGAAACGAGCGGGCGATCACACCAATACGCGGACGGTACGGGGCCGTTAGGTAGGGTCGGGTTGCTCGGCGACGAGGCCGACACTCTGATGGACTTTCCGCTTTTCATTTAAAAAGGAGATGGATCGCGTGACCATTCGCGTAGGCATCAACGGTTTCGGCCGCATCGGTCGCAATTTCTTCCGCGCCGTCCTGACGTCCAAAGCGGACGTCGAGCTGGTGGCGTTCAACGATCTCGGCGACACCAACACCATCGCGCACCTGCTGAAGTACGACAGCATCCTGGGGCGCCTCCCCGTCGAGGTGAAGGCCGCCGACGGCGAGATCACCGTGGGGGGCAAGTCCATCAAGGCCTTCGCCGAGCGCGAGCCCGGCAGCCTGCCGTGGGGCGACGTCGGCGCCGACATCGTCATCGAGTCGACCGGCTTCTTCACCGACGCCAACAAGGCCAGGGCCCACATCGACGGCGGCGCCCGGAAGGTGATCATCTCGGCGCCCGCCAAGAACGAGGACGCCACCCTGGTGATGGGCGTCAATCACCACACCTACGACGCCGCCGAACACACCGTCGTGTCGATGGCCTCGTGCACCACCAACTGTCTGGCCCCGATGGCCAAGGCGCTCAACGACTCCATCGGCATCGAGCGGGGTCTGATGACCACCGTGCACGCCTACACCCAGGACCAGAACCTCCAGGACGGGCCGCACAAGGACCTGCGCCGGGCCCGGGCCGCCGCCATCAACGTGGTGCCCACCTCGACTGGCGCCGCCAAGGCCGTCGGCCTGGTGCTGCCGGAGCTGAACGGCAAGCTGGACGGCTACGCCCTGCGGGTGCCGATTCCGACCGGCTCGGCCACCGACCTCACCTTCACGGCCTCTCGTTCCACCACCGTGGACGAGGTGAACGGCGCCGTGCGCGCCGCCGCCGAGGGCCCGCTGAAGGGCATCATCAGCTACACCGACGACCCGATCGTGTCGTCCGACATCGTCACCGACCCGGCCAGCTGCATCTTCGACTCCGGCCTGACGAAGGTGATCGGCGACCAGGTCAAGGTGGTCGGCTGGTACGACAACGAGTGGGGCTTCTCCAACCGCCTGGTGGACCTCGTCAACTTCCTGGGTACCAAGTAGATGCGGGAACTTGACGCGCTCCTTTCGGAGGGTGTCGCGGGTCGGCGCGTCCTGGTGCGCGCCGACCTCAACGTCCCGCTGGACGGCACCCGCATCACCGACGACGGCCGCATCCGCGGCGTGCTTCCCACCCTGACGGCGCTGCGCGACGCGGGAGCCCGGCTGGTGGTCTGCGCTCACCTCGGCCGTCCCAAGGGGACGCCCGAGGCGAAGTACTCGCTGGCCCCGGTCGGCGATCGCCTGGCCGAACTGCTGGGCACCGGCGTGGCCTTCGCCTCGGACACCGTGGGCCCCGACGCCCGCGCCAAGGTCGCCGAGCTCGACGACGGGGGCGTGGTCCTGCTGGAGAACCTGCGTTTCAACGCCGGTGAGACCAGTAAGGACGACGCCGAGCGCGCGGCGTTCGCCGCGTCCCTGGCCGAGCTGGCCGACGTCTATGTGGACGACGCCTTCGGCGCGGTGCACCGCAAGCACGCCAGCGTCTACGACGTGGCGACCCTGCTGCCGCACTACGCGGGAGAACTGGTGACCCGCGAGGTGTCGGTGCTGCGGCGGCTCACGACCTCGCCGCGGCGGCCGTACGCCGTGGTCCTGGGCGGCGCCAAGGTGTCCGACAAGCTCGCCGTGATCGCCAACCTTCTGGACAAGGTGGACCGACTGCTGGTCGGCGGCGGCATGATGTTCACCTTCCTTGCCGCCCAAGGACACCCGATCGGCACCTCCCTTGTGGAAGAAGACCAGATCGATCGCTGTCGACAGTTCCTCGACCGGGCCGGGGAGCTCGGCGTCGACCTGATGCTGCCGGTGGACACCGTGGTGGCCGAACGCTTCGCCGCCGACGCCGAACCGCAGACCGTTGACGCGGCGAAGATCCCCGACGACCGCATGGGCCTGGACATCGGGCCGCGCACCGCCGAGGCGTTCGCCGCGGCGCTGGGTGACGCCGGGACGGTGTTCTGGAACGGCCCGATGGGCGTCTTCGAGTTCCCGGCCTTCGCCGCGGGCACCCGCGCGGTCGCCTCGGCCCTGGTCGACAACGACGGCCTGACCGTGGTGGGCGGCGGCGATTCGGCCGCGGCGGTGCGTACCCTCGGTCTACCCGAGGACGGCTTCAGCCACATCTCCACCGGCGGTGGGGCCAGCCTGGAGTACCTCGAGGGCAAGATCCTGCCCGGACTGTCGATATTGGAGAAATGATGAGTGAGCGCCGCCCCCTCATAGCCGGCAACTGGAAGATGAACCTCAACCACCTCGAGGCCATCGCCCTGGTGCAGAAGCTGGCCTTCAGCCTGGACGAGAAGCAGCTGGGCGCCGTGGAGGTGGTGGTGCTGCCGCCGTTCGTGGACATCCGCAGCGTCCAGACCCTTGTGGACGGCGACCACCTGCTGCTGGCCTACGGGGCCCAGGACCTGTCGGCCCACGCGGGCGGCGCCTACACCGGCGAGATCTCCGGCGCCATGCTGTCCAAACTGGGTTGCTCCTTTGTGGTGGTCGGCCACTCCGAACGCCGCCAGTACCACGGCGAGGACGACGCCACCGTGGCGGCGAAGGTCCGCGCGGCGCTGTCCAACGAGCTGACCCCGATCATGTGCGTCGGCGAGAACCTCGACGTCCGCCAGGCCGAGGGTCACGTCGAACACTCGGTGGGACAACTGGTCGCGGGCCTGGACGGACTGACGTCCGAACAGGTCTCCAAGGTCGTGGTCGCCTACGAACCGGTGTGGGCGATCGGCACCGGCAAGACCTGCGCCCCCGCCGACGCCCAGGAGGTCATCGGGGCGCTGCGCGCCGCGCTGACCGAGCGCCACCCCGAGGCGGCCGAGACCGTGCGCATCCTCTACGGAGGCTCCGTGAAGTCCGGCAACGTCGCGTCGATCATGGCGCAGTCCGACATCGACGGCGCGCTGGTCGGCGGCGCCAGCATCGACGCCGACGAGTTCGTGAAGATCTGTCGGTTTCCCGAACACGCGACGGGCATCTAGGCAAAACGTTTCAGCGGTACGGACATCACCGGGTCCCCCGATGGTGTCCGTACCGTTATCTTCGCCGCTTGGACTGGCCACCGGTGGCATGTAAGGCTTAGAGTGTGTGGTCATCGGCGACGGGCGCGCCGATACGTCCTGATTAACCCCTCAGGAGAGTGTGGCGATGCGTCGAGGTGCTTCGGGGCCGCGCAGCGGTGTGGTGACACTGCCGTTGATCGCGGCCTTGCTGATGTCGTTGGTGGCGGCGTGTACTGGTGCCGAGCCCCATCAACCGACCATTACGGACAAACCCGGATCGGGTGGGACGGTTCGGATCCTGACCTACCAGAAGCAGCTGCCCCTGCTGGACCCCCAGCGCGACTACACCACCGCCGGTTGGAACATGTCGCAGCTGATCACCCGCACGCTGACGGCGTTCAAGCCCGCCCCGGGCAAGAAGGGCGCCCAGCTGGAGGGCGACCTGGCCACCGACACCGGGCACCACAACGCCGACAGCACAGTGTGGACGTACACCCTGCGCTCCGGGGTGAAGTGGCAGACCGGTGACCTGCTCAACTGCGAGGACATCCGCTACGGAGTGCTGCGCAACTTCGACTCCCGCAACAAGAAGCCGGTCGTCCACGGTGGTCCGCCCTACGCCACCGAATGGCTGGACGTGCCGGCCACGTACAAGGGACCGCGCACCGACGCGGACAAGGACTCCTCCGTCACGGGCGTGAAGTGCGTCAACGACAAGACCATCCAGTTCCGCCTCAAGAAGCCCGAGGCCAACTTCCCGTACGCGGTGGCCATGACGTCGTTCGCGCCGGTGCGGGAGAAGGACGACAGCTGGGGCGACTACGCCACCGAACCGATGTCGACCGGGCCCTACAAGCTGGCCAAGTACACCCCGGCCAAGGGCGACACCGTCGGCAAGGCGGTGTTCGAGCGCAACCGTTACTGGGACGGCAAGACCGACCCGGTGCGCACCGGGTCGGCCGACAAGATCGTCGTCGAGCTGGGCATCGACATCGACTCCGCGGCGCAGCAGCTCACCACGGGCAACCCCGACTACGACAACGCCGTGATGCTGGACCAGGTCCCGGCCAACTTCGTGTCCCAGGTGGTCAACGACAAGCAGCTGCGCACCCAGACGATTCACGGCCCCACCTCGGCGACCACCTACATGTCGATCAGCACCAAGACGGTGCCGAAGGTCAAGTGCCGCCAGGCGCTGGAATACGGCTTCAACAAGCGCAAGTTCCTGGAGGTGCTGGGCGGCAAGGACCTCGGCGACTACGCCACGTCCATCCTGCCGCCCGCCGACCCGGCCCATCGAGACTTCGACATCTACGGAACCGAGGGCAAGCCCGACGGCGACCTCGACAAGGCGCAGCAGCTGCTGGACGACACCAAGGGCTGCCCCGCCAAGCTCACCCTGGACGTGGAGGACTCCGAGCGGGGCAAGGAGATGGCCAAGACCATCGTCGACACCTACGCGCGGCTGGGCATCACCGTCAAGACCAACAAGATCTCCGGCGACTACTACGACAAGCTCAACTACCTGAAGAACTCGCACGACCTGACGATCGCGGGCTGGGCGTCGGACTGGCCGGGCGGCTCGGGCACGATCCCGGCGCTGTTCGACGGCCACCTGATCAAGGACGGCGCCAACTCCAACTACGCGCAGTTGGACGACAAGGGAATCGACTCCGACATCGCCGCGGCCTCCCGCGAGAACTCGCCCGACGCCGCCGCCAAGCTGTGGGGCGACCTGGACGAGCGGATCCAAAAGGCCGCCGCGGTCGTGCCGATCCTCTACCCCCGCGTGCTGTCGCTGTGCGGCCCCAAGGTGCGCGGTGCGTTCCTCAACGCGCAGGTCGGCGCCGTCAACATCGCCTCCCTAGGCGTCGAGTGACGATGCCCGATGCCCCGTACGATATGCTTCGGCACTGATTTGCCGATCATGTTCCGCCCATGAACACCCGGAAGGACCCGGCCAGACCACTATGTTGCAAGCACTCATGTACGCGTTGTTCGGCTTGCTGGTCGTCACCAGCGCCGCGTTGGTCCTGCTGATCCTGCTGCACAAGGGCAAGGGCGGCGGTCTGTCGAGCATGTTCGGCGGCGGCGTGAGCTCCAACCTGTCGGGTTCGTCGGTCGCGGAGAAGAACCTGGACCGCATCACGGTCATCGTCGGGGTCTTCTGGATCGTCGGCATCGTGGGTTTCGGTATCCTGTTGCGCCACATCATGGGCAGTTGATCGTGACGCACGGTAGCGTCATGTGTTCATATTGTTAGTTCAATTAGGTACCCCCTCACCCTTTCGCCCGAGGTGGTATAGGTCATAGACTCGACGCACTCGGATAAATGGCGGTAGCGGTCGTGACCCTGAGCGATCGCGGATCAATCGTCACACAGCGCCCCCCTGTGAAGGAGTCCGTCGATAATGGTCAGTGGAAATGCGATTCGCGGTACCCGCGTTGGTGGTAGGCCGACCGGTATGCCCGAGCACGGCGAACCGATGCCGCGTCAATACGTGGACTATTGGTGCGTCAACGGGCATCACACCCGCCCTTCCTTCTCCCTACGCGCCGACGTGCCCGAGACCTGGGAATGCCGCAGCTGCGGTCTCCCGGCCGGCACCGACCGCGAAAGCCCGCCCGAGCCACCGACGCAACGCCCCTTCAAGACCCACCTGGCCTACGTCATGGAGCGCCGCAGCGAGGCCGACGGCGAGGCCCTGCTCGCCGAGGCGCTGGCCAACCTCCGCGCCCGCAGAGGGGCCTGATCCCTACTCCCCGGTGACGGGCCTGTCGGGCGGCGTCAGCAGACGCGGCACGATCTTTCCCACGGCGTTCCTGGGCAGTTCATCGATGAAGTGGACGTCTCGCGGCACGCTGAAGCGGGCCAACCGCTTGCGGACGTGGTCGCGGACGTCGTCGGCGCCGAGACACCGCCCGGGCTCGGCGACCACGTAGGCGACCAGCCGCTGGCCCCACGCGTCGTCGTCGACGCCGATGACCGCCGCCTCGCGGACGCCCGGCATGCGGTCGAGCAGGCTCTCCACCTCCAGCGGGTACACGTTCTCGCCGCCGGAGATGATCATGTCGTCGCCGCGCCCGTCCACGAACAGCAGGCCCTCGGCGTCCAGGTGCCCGAGGTCGCCGGTGTCCATGGTGCCGTCGCGCAGCGCGCGGCCGCTGCCGTCGGTGTAGCCGTCGAACAGCATCTCGTTGCCCACGAAGATGCGGCCGGTGTGGCCGCGCGGCACCTCGGCGCCGTCTGCGTCGAGCAGCACGATCCGCGTCCCGTGCGGCGGCCTGCCCGAGGTGCCGTACGCCCGCCGCAGCTCGGCGGGCCGCGCGATGCTGGCCCACGACACCTCGGTGGTGCCGTACAGGTTGTACAGCACCTCGCCGAAGGCGTCCATGAACCGGTGCGCGAAGTCCCCGGGCAGCGCCGAGCCCGCCGTGGCCACCACGCGCAGCGCCGCGGTGTCGTGGCGGCGGCGCTCGGCCGCGTCCACCTCCAGCAGCCGCTGCAGCATGACGGGGACGGCGAACATCGCGGTGCACCGCCGCCGGTCCAGGGTGGCCAGCAGGTCGGCGGGTTCGAAGCGGCGCCGCAGCACCATGGTGGCGCGCAACGCGACCGCCAACTGCATGGCGGCGAAACCCCAGGCGTGGAACATCGGCGCGGGAATGTGGATGCGATCGCCGACCCGCAGCGGAATCCGCGACAGCATCGCCGTGAGCGAGTGCAGCGCGGGATCGGGCCGGCGGGCGCCCTTCGGATTGCCCGTGGTGCCGGAGGTCAGCATGATGGTGTGCCCGTAGCGGGGCGGCCTGCGGTGGGGCTCGCCCGCGCCGCGCGCCACCAGATCGTCCAGTGTGGTCTCGCCGTCGGCGTCGGCGGACACGACGGGAACGCCGACGCCGTCCAGCAGCGGCAGGAACTCGGCGTCGGCGATCACCACGGAGGCGCGGTGCGCCCGAAGCGAGGCGCACAGCTGCTGGGCCGACAGCCCCGTGTTGAGCAGCACCAGATCGGCGCCGATCTTTCCCGCCGCGGCGACGGCGAGCACCAGGCCGCGGTGGTTGCGGCACAACACGGCCAGCCGCGGCTCCGCGCCGTGCTCGGCGAGCGCGTGGGCCAGGGCGTCGGCCCGTTCATCCAGTTCGGACCAGGTGAGCTCGCCGTCGTCGTCGATGACGGCGGCGGCGAACGGGGCGCGCCGCGCGGCGGCGGCGAAGCCGCCGGGCAGGCCGAATCCCCAGTGCCGCAACGTGGCCAGGTGCCGCACCATCCGCACGGGGTGGCCGGGCTTGAGAAAGCCGCGGCGGGCCAGGGTGGTGCCGATGTGGACCCCGGTGCCGGCGGCCCGCCAGGCCCGGGCCGCCATGGTGGGGGAGGAGTGAGCGTCCATGAGGGATGTCCTAACGCCGTCGGCGAGGTCATACCTACCTTACCAACGAGTAAGGTATGGACGCCAGGCCATCGAGCCGACGAGACATCCCATGGACGGACACGCCGGGGTCTCAGCGCACCCGCCGAAAGCGGGTCACGGTCGCCGCGCCCGCCCGCTCGGCTCCCAGGCTTTCCAGCTCCAGCCCCCGGCCGTCGGGAAACAGCCGCCGTCCAACTCCGCCCGCCACATCGGGGACGGTGACGAGCCGGTACTCGTCCACCAGATCGGCCGACATCAACTGCCACACCACGTCCAGGCTCCCGGTGATCGCCACGTCGCGCGGCTGTCGCCTGACCGCCTCGGCGAGCCCGCCCTTCAGCGGCGCGGAGTTCGGCCACGCCGCCGTGTCGACGCCGTCGCGGGTGGCCACCAGCTTCGGCACCTTGTCGATGTAGGCGGCGAAGGCGTCGCCGCGCTGCCTCCACAGCTTGCCCAACGCCTCCCAGGTCCTGCGCCCCAACAGCAGGACGCCGTTGTCGCCCAGGGCCTCGGCGACCTGCCGGTTGGCGGCATCGCGCGGCTCGGGGCCGTGGGAGAACGCCCGCGCGTCGAACGCGGTCGCGTCGGCGCGGCTCGGATCGGGATACACCCCGTCGACGCCGACGAACGCTATGCCGGAAACGGTCACGATGATCTTCCTTTCGATGGAGATTCACCGGTACATACCGCCGAGCTCGGCCAAACTCATCGCGCGCGATCGGGGCGATCGTGGCGGCTAGGCTCGCCGCAACGACACCGTGGAAGGGAAGCACCGCCATGAAGACCGTCATCGTGTGCCATTCGGAGTCGCACGGCAACACCCGGCGCGTCGCCGAGGCCATCGGCGGGCCGCTGGAGGCCGAGGTGGTCGCGCTCGACGACGTCGACGCGGCGGAACTGCCCGCGAGCGACCTGGTGGGTTTCGGTTCCGGGATCTTCCTGCGCGCCTTCCATCCCCGCCTGCGACGGTTCGTCGACGCGCTGGCCGACGGCGGCGGGCGCCGGGCCTTCGTGTTCGCCACCAGCGGGCTGCCCGAGGGCGGCTACCAACGCTTCGGCCGCCCACTGGTGCGCCAACTCGAGTCCAGGAATTTCGACGTGGTGGACACCTTCTCGTGCCGCGGCTTCGACACCTGGTTCCCGTTCAAGATCGTCGGCGGCATCAGGAAGGGCCGCCCCGACGCCTGCGACCTGGACGCGGCGCGGGAGTTCGGTCGGCGGCTGCGCGACCGCCGGGGTTGAGCACCTCAGTCGTCGCCGGGCCAGTGCCAGTCGCGGACCTCGACGACGGCCTCGACGGGTATCGGCCCGTAGATGTGCGGATATTTCTCCTCGCCCAGGCCAGGCGATTCGTAGCGCACCACGGCGCCGAGTTTGGCGTGGTCGATCACCAGCACCACCAGGTCGACGTCGGGTCGGTCCCCGTACTGGAACTCGGCGACGGGGCCGAGCTGACGTTCCAGGGACGTGTGGATGAAGCCCTCCTCCTCGAGCCGCTTGCCACGGGTGGACCAGCGGTAGCTTCCCTCGGCCACGGCCTCCTTCCACAGCCGACGCTCGGTGAGGTGGAGCAGCCTGGTTGATTCGCCGCCCGTGGCTTCGTCCGTGTCCATGGACGACAGCGTAACGGCGTGGCCGAACGCGATGATCGCGATCAACACCAACACGACAACGTCCGCGACCCCCGCCGCCGACAGGTCGGGGGAGCCGTGCACGCCCAGGCGCGTCACGATCATCGCGGCACCGAGCAGCGCCAGCGCCGCCGCGAGCCCCGCGTACGCGGCGGGAACCCTGGCGGGGGCGAAGATCCCGACGACCATCAGTCCCAACAGGACGAAGAACGCCACCCATACCAGCATCCCGACGGGGCCCTGGACCTCGAGCAGTGGCCCGTAGGAGACGGTGACCCCGTCGCGGGTTTCGGGCCGGTACTCGGGAACGAACACCGCAAGGCCGCCGACGACCAGCAGGACGGCGTAGACGACGCGCAGGCCCGCGAACCATACGGGCGAGCGCGGGCCGGGTGGCGAGTCGGGGGCGGTCATGCCGCCAGGTTATGGGACGCCGTCCACATCGGGATCGGTGAGCCGCCGCGCCGGGTCACCAGGTCACGGGCAGCTCATACACCCCGTAGACCGAACCGTCGTGCTTGAACGGAATCGCGTCCATGGTGGTGGCGAGGCGCAGGCCGGGGATTCGCCGGTAGAGGGTCCCGTACACCACCTGGAGTTCCATGCGGGCCAAGGGTTGGCCGAGGCACTGGTGAACGCCGAACCCGAACGCGACGTGGCGGCGGGAGTTGCGGCCGACGTCCAGGGCGTCGGGGTCGTCGAAGACCTCGGGATCGCGGTTGGCGACGTCGTTGGCCATGATGAGCCCGTCCCCGGCGCGAATCGTCTCCCCGGCGATCTCGATGTCCTCCAACGCCACCCGACGCCGTCCGCTGTGGGTGATGTTGAGATAGCGCAGGAGTTCCTCCACCGCGGAGTCCACCAGCCCGGGGTCGGTGGTGTCGCGCAGCCGGCCCAGCTGCTCGGGGTTTTCCAGCAGCGCCAGGGTGCCCAGCGCGATCATGTTCGCGGTGGTCTCGTGCCCGGCGATCAGCAGCAGCACGCCCATCTGGGCGGCCTCGGACCGGGTGAGCTCCCCGGCGGCGACGCGTTCGGCCAGAGTGGACAGCAGATCGTCGCCGGGCTGGGCGAGCTTGTCGCCGACCAGGCCGTCCAGGTACTCGGCCAGCCGCCCGTGGGCGGCGGTGCGCTCCTCGGGGGCGGCGGTGCGCCTGATGATGGTGCTGCTGTTGTCCTGGAAGAAGTCGTGATCCGCGTACGGCACCCCCAGCAGGGCGCAGATCACCAGCGAGGGAACCGGAAGCGCGAACGCCTCCACCAGGTCGACCGGCCTCGGACCGGCCAGCATCGCGTCGATCAGGTCGTCGACGATGCCCTGGACCCTCGGCCGCAGCTGCCTGACCCGCTTGATCATGAACGGCGCGGTCACCATGCGGCGCAGCCGGGCGTGTTCGGGGTCGTCCATCAGGATGAAGCTGATCCGGTTGCCGCGCACCGGGGCCTGGCTGGGATAGCCGGGGCGGGTGGCGTCGGCGCTGACCCGCTCGTCGCCCAGCAGCGCCCGCTGCTCGGCGTAGCGGGTGACCAGCCACGGGGTGCTGCCGTCCCACAGCCGCACCCTGCTCAGGGGGGCGGCCTCGCGCAGCGAGGTGAGATCCGGGGGCGGATCGAACGGGCAGGTCGCGGCCCGCGACATCGGGAACCGCGGAACCTCGGTGGGTGGAGCGATGTCGGTCATGGATTCCTCCATTGAGTACTCTCCGGTTCAGGCGTTGGCGTCGACGCTGATCGCCGCGCCGGGGCAGACGTTGGCGGCCTCGAGCATCGTGTCGCGCAGGGCCTCGGCCGGGCGGGGCTCCAGCAGCACCACGATCCCGTCGTCGTCGCGCTGGTCGAACACCTGGGGAGCGAGCATGACGCAGGTGCCCGCGCCGCAACACTTCTCTTCGTCCACTGTGATCTTCATGGGGTTCCTTGTCGTTCAGCGGGTGATGGGCGCCAGCCACAGCCCGGTGATCGCGTCGATCAGCCCGGAACCGGCGTCGTGCCAGTTGGATCGCGGGGTGGCGGTGTTCTCGGCCAGCGCGCGTTCCCGTTCGGCGAGCATGTGGACCATGAGCTGCCGTCCCATGTCCTCGCGTTCGGCGCGCACCTCGGCCGGCAGGTCGGGGAGGCAGCGGCGCATCCCGTGCAGGATCTGGTGCAGCGACGGCGCCTCCAGCGCCTCCTGGACCATGATCGGGCGCAGCGCCGGGTCGGTCATGACCTGGGCGCCGAACCGGGCGTACCAGGTCGGGATGCCCAGGGACGCCTGGTGATCGGTGGCGGGGCGCACCAGGCACGTCACCCACGCGCGCAGCTCCGCGGAACCGGCGCACGCGGCCACCATCGGGGTGCGGCGGCTCTCGGTGTCGGCGGCGTGCTTGCGCACGATGGCGCGCACCAGGTCGGCCTTGGTACCGAAGTGGTATCCGACGGCGGCGTTGTTGCCCTGCCCGGCGGCCTCGCTGATGCCGCGGTTGGACACCGCGTACACGCCGTGCTCGGCGAAGAGCCGCTCGGCGGCGGTCAGGATGAGATCCCGCGTGGCGGCGACCTTCTCGGAGCGGATCGTCCTTTGTGACATGTTCACCACCGCACCGGGACCTCGCGCAGCCCGCCCACCACGAGCCCCTCGACCCGGCGCAGCCGCTCCACCGGCACCGCCAGCTCGAGACCGGGCATCCGGCGCAGCAGCACCTCCAGCACGGCCTGCAGCTCGGTGCGCGCCAATGCCTGCCCCAGACAGGAATGCGCACCCGCGCCGAAGGCCAGGTGCGGATTGGGGCTGCGGCCCAGGTCCATGTCGGCGGCGTTGTCGAAGGCGGACTCGTCGCGGTTGGCCGCCGCCATGCTGCACACCACGGTCGAGCCTCCCGCCACGGTGGCGCCGGCGATCTCGGCGTCGTCGGGGATGAAGCGCGGCATGCCGAAGCCCGCGTTGGCGTCGAACCGCAGCGCCTCCTCCACCGCGGTGCGCACCAGCGAGCGGTCGGCCACCAGCCGCTCCCAGCGTTCGCGCGGCGACAGCAGCATCGCGACCATCTTGCCGATCATGTTCGCGGTGGTCTCGTGCCCGGCGATGAGCAGGCCCTGCCCGGTGGCGATCAGTTCGGCGTCGGACATCGGGTAGTCGGCGTCGGCGATGAGCGTCGACAACAGGTCGTCGCGGGGCGCGGCGCGCTTGGCGTCCACATGGGACTTCAGGTACGCGATGAATGCCGCCTGCGCCTCGGCGACCTGCCGCGGCGTGAACCGGTCCAGGCTGAGCATGGCGTCGGACCAGCCGGAGAACGAGTCGCGGTCGGCGTCGGGGACGCCCAGCAGCTCGCAGATCACCCACACCGGCAGCGGGAAACCCAGGCGCGCCTTGAGATCCGCCGGTTGCCCGTCGGCGACCATCTCGTCGATGAGCCGCTCGGCCATGTCCTCGATGCCCGGCCGCAGCGCCGCCATCCGCTTGGCGGTGAACCACTTGCCGATGGCGCGGCGCCAGCGCTGGTGCTCGGGCCCGCCGTTCGGGATGGACGCCGCCATCTCGCTGTTGAACACCCCGCCGGATTCGTTCGCGGTGATCCGGGCGGCGTCGGGATTGTGCGTCGGGCGGGAGAACCGCGGGTCGGACAGCACCTGTTTGACGTCGGCGTGGCGGGTCAGCAGGGACGCGGCGTCCCCGCTGGGCAGCCTCACCTCGGCGATCGGGCAGCCGCGCCGCAGCCGCTCCCACTCGGATGGCGGCTCAAGCGCCGCATCGCCGACAATGGGGTAATGCAGGGTCGTTTCGTTGTGGCTCACCGTGTCTCCTCGCCGGGCGGTTCGTGGCTCGGGTTCAGTAAAGTGGTTCTGCTACGTTAAGTCAAGCAGTTGATTTAAATTGCCGCGACGCGGGTCCCCCAGCCTCACCCCACGAAAGGCCCTCCCATGTCCTCGTCCCGAGCCAATCCCCTGGTCATGGTGCTGGCCTTCGCGGGAATCGTGGTCTCCTTGATGCAGACCGTCGTGATCCCGTTGGTGCCAAGGCTTCCCGGGCTCCTGGACGCCACGCCGTCCGATGCCAACTGGGCGATCACCGCCACCCTGCTGGCCGGCGCGGTCGCCACGCCGATGATGGGGCGCCTGGGGGACATGTACGGCAAGCGCCGCATGCTGCTGCTCAGCCTGTCCCTCATGGTCGTCGGCTCGGTGATCGCCGCGCTGTCCGGCTCCCTGCCGGGCATGGTCGCCGGGCGCACCCTCCAGGGCCTCGCCGCGGGGGTCATTCCGCTGGGGATCAGCATCATGCGCGACGAACTGCCGCGCGAACGGCTCGGCGGTGCCACGGCCCTGATGAGCGCCTCGCTCGGCGTGGGCGGCGCGCTCGGCCTGCCCGCCGCGGCGTTCCTCGCCGAGCACGCCGACTGGCACGCGCTGTTTTGGACCTCCGCCGCGCTGGGAACCGTCGCGACCCTCCTGGTGGTGGCCCTGGTGCGCGAATCCCCGGTGCGCAGCGGCGGACGCTTCGACCTGCTGGGCGCCGCCGGGCTGTCGGCCGGTCTACTGTGTCTGCTCCTGGCGATCTCCAAGGGCGCCGACTGGGGCTGGACCAGCGGCACCACGCTGGGCCTGTTCGGCGCGACCGTGGTCGTCTTGCTGGTGTGGGGCTGGTGGCAGCTGCGCGCCGCCGAACCCCTGGTGGACCTGCGGGTCAGCTCCCGCCGCCAGGTGCTGCTGACCAACCTCGCCTCGGCGGTCTTCGGCTTCTCGATGTTCGCGATGTCCCTGGTGCTGCCGCAGGTGCTGCAGCTGCCCAAGGCCACGGGATACGGCCTGGGACAGGGTCTGCTGTCGGTCGGCCTCGTGATGGCGCCGTCCGGCCTGGTGATGATGGCCATGGCCCCGGTGTCGGCGCGGATCTCCAAACTCAAGGGCCCCAAGTGGACCCTGCTCACCGGCGCCGTCGTGGTAGCCGTCGGCTACGGCCTGGGCGCCGCGTGGATGTCGCAGATCTGGCAGCTGGTGGGCGTCTCCGCGCTGATCGGCGCCGGAATCGGCATCGCCTACGGCGCGATGCCCGCCCTGGTCATGGCCGCGGTCCCGGTGTCGGAGACGGCGGCCGCCAACAGCCTCAACACCCTGATGCGCTCGATCGGCACGTCGACCTCCAGCGCGGTGGCCGGGGTCGTCCTGGCCCAGCTCACCGTCTCGTTCGCCGGACACACGCTGCCCGCCGAGAACGGCTTCCGGCTCGTCATGGTGATCGGCGCCGCCGCGGCCGTGATCGCGCTGGGCTTCGCGTCCTTCCTGCCCGCTCGCGCCCCCGCCGTCGACGAAACCGACCTGGGCAAAACGCCAGATTTGGTATACCATTTGCCGCCGCGGAGTGAGTGAGAAGAGGAAGGAGCGCCGTGGCGTCGCGGGAACCAGCTGGCGTTGCGGTGTCCGAACGCGGCGGGCGGCTGAAGGCGGTGGCGTCGCTGCGCGACTCGCCGCGTTTTCGCCTGTTGTGGGCATCGAACCTGTTCTTCTTCGGCGGCGCCTGGATGCAGACGCTCGTGCTGGGCTGGGTGGTTTACGACACCACGCACTCGGAGTTCCAGCTGGCGGTGTTCACCGCCGCCCGGCTCGCCCCGATGCTGCTGGGGCCCCTGGCGGGCGTGATGTCGGACCGCCACGACCGGGTCAGGCTGCTCATGATCGCCTGCGGCTGGGGGCTGAGCGCGGTGATGGTCGTGGCCGCCATGACCTCGCTGGGCATCGTGCCGTACTGGGCGCTGGTCCTGAGCGGACTGGCCATCGGCATGGCCCACTCGCCGTCGCAGCCCGCCCGCATGTCGCTGGTCCTGGACCTGGTGGGCCGCGACAACCTCAGCAACGCCAACGCCCTGAACTCCATGGCCATGAACATGACCCAGGTGTTCGGGCCCGCCGCCGGCGGCGCCCTGCTCAGCACCGTCGGCGCGCCCGCGGCACTGTGGATCTCCGCGGGCTGGTACGCGGCGTCGCTGGCCCTGTTGTGGCCGCTGCGCCGCACCGCGCGCACCGCCCCGCCCGTGCCCGAACCCGTGCTGCGCATGCTCTCGGGCGGCATCCGCTCCATTGTGACCAATCGCCTGGCCTCGGCCGTCCTGCTCATCACCCTGGCCGCCAACGTCTTCCTGTGGCCGATCTACCAGGGCTTCATGCCGGTGTTCGCCAAGTCCAATCTCGGCCTGGACGCCGCCGGGCTCGGGTGGCTGCTGACCTTCAGCGGCATCGGCGGCCTCATCGGTTCCGTCGTGATCGCCGCCATGGGCGACTTCAGGTTCAAGGGCGGCGTCTTCCTCGTCGGCACCGCGATCTGGGCAACGCTGTGGTCGCTGTTCGCCCTGTCCCACCTGGTCGTGACGTCCTTCGCCCTGATGGCCGCGATCGGCGTCATGAGCTCCGCCTTCGCCGTCCTGCAAACCACCCTGCTGCTCATGACCACCGACCCCGCGATCCAGGGCCGCGCGCTGGGCGTCCAGGAGCTCGCCATCGGCGTCATGCCGGTGTCCTCGCTGGCGCTGGGCGCCGCCGCCCAGACGATCGGCGTCGGCCCCACCACGTTCCTGAGTGGACTCTGTCTGATCGCGATCCTCGTCGGCATCACCGTGTGGGTCCCGAAGCTGTTGACATACGGCAGCCCCGCACCGGTCGCCCCCTGACCCGACGGTCAGAAGGTCAGCTCGCCGTCGACCGCCGCCACGGTGCCGCCCGCGATCACCATCGCGCGCCTCGGGCAGCGCGTCAGCGCGTCGGCGACGTTCTCGGCGTCCAGCAGGACGATGTCGGCGCGGGCGCCCGCCACCAGGTCGTGGATGTCGCGATGGACGTAACCGGCGGCGCGCGACGTCGCCAGCTCCACGACGTAGGCGAGATCGGCGTCGCCGCGCTGGCCGTGCAGCCGCGCGAAGTTCTGCGCCACCAGCAGGATGTCGCCGTCGCCGAAGGGGGACCACAGGTCGCGGATGCCGTCGGTGCCCAGCCCGACCGGGATGCCGCGCTCGCGCATCCCGCGCCACGGCAGCGGCGCGGTCCCCGGGGGAGCCACCGTCGCCCAACCGATGCCCGCCTCGGCGAACCGGTCCAGCAGTTCCCGTTGGCGCGCCGCGGGCAACTCGCCGAGCGCGAAGCCGTGCGAGATGGTGACCTTGCCCCGCAAACCATTGGCGCGCACCCGTTCGGCGACCAGCTCATACTGGAACGCCCCGAGCTCGCCGCGGTCGTGAATGTGGATGTCGATGCCGACGCCGCGGCGCACCGCGATGTCGAACAGGCCGTCGAGCTGCGCCACCGGATCGCGGTCGATCGAGCACGGGTCGATGCCGCCGATGCTGGTGGCGCCCGCGGCGGCAGCCTCGTCCAGCAGCTTGAGCACGCCGTCGCGCCGCACCACCCCGTCCTGCGGGAACGCCACGACCTCCAGCTCCAGGCGGTCGCCCAGCGCCTCCACCGCCTCGCGCACCACCTCGATGCCGCGCAGCCCGACGCCCAGGTCGACGTCGACGTGGCTGCGCACCGCGGTGGTGCCGTGCCGCAGGAACTCCCGCAGCACCGCCGCGGTGGAGTTCGGGCTCGGGATGCCCAGCGCGCCGCGCTCGGCCCGCTCGTGGGCGATGCGTCCGGCGGTGGTGTTGTCACCGCCGTAGGACACCCACGGCTGCCCCCACCAGCTCTTGTCCACGTGCGCGTGCGCGTTGATGAACCCCGGCAGCGCCAGCAGGCCACGCCCGTCGATCGGCTCGCCCCGCGGCGCCGCCGAACCGGCCGCCTCGACCGCGCTGATGGCGCCGCCGGACATCACGATGTCCACCGGTGCGGCGCCCCACGGGCGCACGTTCGTCAGTGTCTTGACTCCCATGCCGAAAATGGTATACCAAAATCCGGCGTCAGCGATCCGCCCCGGAACCCTCGGCCCTGCGACGCTCGGCACGCGCGTGCTGGTCGGCCAGCCGCTCCACCCCCGCGACGTCCCGCGCGGCGATCGCCTCGTACAACCGCCGATGCTCCTCGGCGATACCCAGCAGATCGTCGTGCTGGGCCAACAGCCACCGCATCCGGCTGCGCATCACCCCGGCGATCTCGCCGAGCAATTCGTTGGCCGCCAAGGACGTCACCGCCTCGTGAAAGTCCGCCGCCGCCCGCCTCGCCCGCACCGCGTCGGCGGCCACCGCCGCCGCCAGCTCCACGTCCAACACCTCCCGCAGCGCCTCCAACCCCTCCCGGGTGCGCCGCTGCGCCGCCAACCGAAACGTCAACACCTCCAGCGCCGCCCGCACCTCGTTGAGATCGGCGATGTCCGACGACGTGAACTCCCGCACCACCGACCAACTGCGCGGCCGCGGCGTCACCAGACCCTCGGCCACCAGCACCTTCAACGCGTCGCGCACCGGCAGGCGGCTCACCCCGAGGTCCGCCGCCAACTCCCGCTCCACCAGCCTGGCGCCCGGCGGCCTCACGCCGTCCAAAATGTCGTCGCGGATCCGACGCGTGACCCGCTCCGACTCAAGCTCCTCGGACCCCGGCATGCCTGACTGTCCTATCTATTCCAACGTGCGACGCCATACACCCTCTCATGCCGCGCCACGCGCGTCGGTGGAGCAATCACCGCAAAGACCCGCCAGCCAGCGGGCCGCTCACTAAACTCCGAACTCGAGGTGACCCGCTATGTCCCTTCCGATCTGCGTCGGCTACGACGGCTCCGACAGTTGCCTACCGGCCGTGAGATGGGCGGCGAAGGAGGCGCTGATCCGCCGCCGCCCGCTGGAGATCCTCTACGCGTTCCCGGTCGCGCCGATCGGCGGCGGGCGCGACGCGTCGATGCTGTGGCCCGAATCGCGCGACCTCACCCACTACGACGCCCAGCGGATGCTGGACGAGGTGCTGGAGCGCGTCGGCAAGGTGAACCCGGGCATCGACGTCACCAGCAAGCTGCTGGACTCGGTGAACCCCGCCGCGACCCTGATCTCGCGGTCACGGCGCAGCGAACTCATGGTGGTGGGCAGCCGCGGCCGTGGCGGGTTCGCCGGGCTGCTGCTGGGCAGCACCAGCACCCGGCTGGCCACGCGCGGGCACTGCCCCGTGGTCGTCGTGCGCGAACACGACGCGACCGGGCCGCACGCGGGCCAGGTCGTGGTGGGGGTGGACACGTCGCCGCGCTCGACTCCCGTGCTGGACTTCGGCTTCGCCGAGGCCGCTGCGGCCGGGGTCGACCTGGTGGCCGTGCACGCGTGGGAGTACCCGTGGAACCTGGCGACCACCGACGTGGCGGTGGTGGTCCTCGACGTCGAGGAGGCCGCCGCCCGCGAGGAACAGATGCTCAGCGAGGCGCTGGCCGGGTACCAGGAGAGGTACCCGAACGTCAATGTGGTGCGCCGCCTCGAGCGCGGGCTGCCGCGCACGGTGCTGCGGGAGCTGTCGGCCGGGGCCCACCTGCTGGCCGTCGGGTCGCGCGGCCACGGGCAGCTCGCGGGCATGGTGCTGGGCTCGGTCAGCATGTCGCTGCTGCTGCACGCCCGGGCGCCGGTCGTGGTGCTGCGTCAGCGCGACGACGACTGAGTGGGCGCGTCGACGTCGGCCGCCGCATCACCCGTCGCTTCGCCATGGACGAATTCACCGACGCCTATCAGGTCTTCGGCGCCCCGAACGACACCGGCGCCCCGACAGTGGTTCTGACTAGTCGATAGTCTTCGGCTCACACGTTCGTGGCATACTCGGTCGCCAATGGTTACCAGGGGAGGGGCGCATGCACCGCGATCAGTTGCTGGGCAACCGTTATCGGCTGGAGAAGCCGGTCGGTTCCGGCGGCATGGGTGAGGTCTGGCAGGCCACGGACCAGGCCCTGAACCGCACGGTGGCGGCCAAGATCCTGCATCCCGCCCTGGGTGCCGACGCGCAGTTCCGGGAGAGATTCCTCCGCGAGGCGCGGACGCTCGCCAAGCTGTCGTCGCCGGGCATTGTGAACATCTTCGACGCCCGCGAGGAGACCACCGAGGACGGTTCCCACGTCTTCTACCTGGTCATGGACTACGTGACCGGCCGCCCGCTGTCGGAGCTGTTGCGCGAGCAGGGGCGGATGGACGCCGCGTGGGTGATGTCCATGGTGGCGAAGGTGGCCGCCGGCCTCAACGCCGCCCACCACGCCGGGGTGGTGCACCGCGACGTCAAGCCCCAGAACATCCTGGTCGACGACGACGGCACGGCCACCATCGTGGACTTCGGCATCGCCCGCACCCACGGCCAGACCGGCCTCACCATGACCGGCACCGTCATGGGGACGGTCACCTACGCGTCTCCCGAGCAGTTGCAGGACGAGGACCTCACCGGCGCATCGGACGTCTACTCCCTGGGCGTGGTCGCCTACGAATGCCTCACCGGCAACCCGCCGTTCCAGGGCGGCACCACCGCCGCCACCATCACCGGGCACCTCACCCAGCCGCCGCCCCCGCTGCCGGTCGACGTGCCCGTGCCCGTCGCCGAGGTGGTGATGCGGGCCCTGGCCAAGACCCCCGCCGAGCGCTACCCCTCGGCGTCGGCGTTCGCGCACGACTGCCGCCAGGCCGCGTCGGGACGGATGCCGCTGCCGCCCGCCACCGAGGCCATCCCGGCCCCGCCATCGCCCCCTCGACCGGCGCCGCAGCCCGCCCCGCAACCCGCGGCGGCCCGGGCGCCGATGCCGACCAACCCCATGCCGGTCGCCGAACCCGACTACCGCCCCGTGCCCACCCCCGCAAAGCCCAAGCCCAACAAGCCACGGCGGCGCCGCGGCCGCGCCGTGCTGGTCACGCTGTTGATCCTGCTCCTCATCGCCGGCGCCGCCGCGGCGTACGTGTACTGGCCCAAGGGGCGCGGCAACGCGGCATCGCCGAACAACACCGACTCGACGTCGCAGTCCTCGTCGCCACCGGCGAAGGCCCCCGACGGCGTCACCAAAGAACCCACCCAGGTCATCAGCGTCGCCACCGGCAAGTGCCTCGACATCGGCAGTCTCGGCGTCACCACCCCCGACTGCTCCGAGGACAACCACAAGACGTTCACCTTCACGCGGGTCGCCAATGCCAGCCCCAACAACAACGTCTACTTCTTTGAGGACGAGGGCGACAAGTGCGTCAATGTCGACCCGAAGGGGCCGAAGCTCTCCGATGGAGAGTGCACGAAGGACTCGCGCTGGCGCCTGACCTGGATCAGGACCGCGGACGGATGGGATGTGTGGAAGATCCAGCACCCCGCCGGCACGGACCACCTGTGCCTGATGGCCGACAACACCAAGCTCGGAGTCGGGCTCGCGGAGTGCGACAACACCAAGAAGTCCCGCTGGCGCACCGTGTCCGCGTCCTCGTGATCCACCGATGAGTTTCGCCGCTCCGCGCGGTCTACCCTTCGAAACTCATCGCGAGGAGCCTGGACGCCATGAACACCGAAACCGTCAGCGCCACCCTGGCCTTCCCCGCGCCCGCCGCGATGGTGTTCGCGGCACTGGCCGATCCCACGACCCACGCCGCCATCGACGGCACCGGTTGGGTCCGGGGATCCATCAACCAGGCTCCGCTGTCCACAGTGGGCCAGATCTTCCGGATGCGCATGTACCACGCCGACCACCCCGACGGCGACTACCGCACGGTCAACAAGGTCGTCGTCTTCGACCGACCCCGCGCGATCGCCTGGACGACCGGCCAGGAACTGGACGACGGCGAGCGGGAATTCGGCGGCTGGATCTGGCGCTACGACCTCGCACCCGTCGACGAGTCCACGACGGAGGTCACGCACACCTACGACTGGTCGGCGGTGCCCCGGTACGTCCGCGACCGCGGCATCACCTTTCCCCCCTTCGGTCCCGGCCACCTCGCCAACTCACTGCGCCACCTGCGCGACCTCATCACCGAGGCTTCGCGGTGAACACCAGGTGCGTGACCCCGCTGGGGGTCGAGACCGCCTCGATGTCGTAGGAGTCCTCAAGCGACTCCAGGCCGTCCCACAGCCGAACCCCGCGGCCCAGCACCATGGGCACCTGCACCACGTGCATGAAGTCGACCAGCCCCGCGGCGAGGAAGTCGCGGCACACGGTCGGCCCGCCCCCGATCCGCACGTCCCCGCCGTCGGCGGCCTCGCGCGCGGCGGTCAACGCCTCGCTCGGCGCGGCGTCGAGGAAGTGGAACGTGGTGCCGCCGGCCATCTCGATGGACGGCCGCGGCCGATGCGTCAGCACGAACACCGGGGTGTGGAACGGCGGGTTCGGGCCCCACCACCCCTTCCAGCCGGCGTCGTCCTGCCACCCGGGCGGCCCGAACTTTCCCGCGCCCATGATCTCGGCCCCGATCCCGGGCTCGAACCACGCCGCGATCGCGTTGTCGACGCCGCGACCGCCGCCCTCCTCCCCGGTCTGCTGGTGGAAGAACCGGGTGCGAACCATCCACTCGTGCAGCCGATGTCCGGCGTGCCCGAACGGGTCGTCGAGGCTCAGCCCCTCCCCGGTGGCGAACCCGTCGAGCGAGATCGAGAAGTTGTGGATGCGTGCCTCGGACATGGTCATGGTCTCCCTGTGTTCCATCGACGGTGGGATCCCAGCATGCACCGAATATCCGTGCCCAGCACGGATACGGCGCCGTGGCTTCGGTGGAAGGCTTGCCGACGTCTCCCGAACGTTCCGGCGATCGGGAGGGTATCCAGCCGAAACACCCGGTGTGGCGAGCGCCGTGCCGGCACTTTATGAGGAGGAATCGGATGACTCTTGTTGTGCCTTCGCGCGAGGACCTGCGCGGTGAGCTGACTGTGGACGAGGGCCCCGCGGCGGTGGCGGCCGAGCACCAGGCGGGCGCCGCGTGCATGTACCAGGTGCAGGTCGCGTTGTCGGTTGACGACGTCAGCCCGGTCACCGAAAGCTGACCGCGACCCGGTCACGTCCACGTCGAACGCGGAGTCGCGGGGACGTGACCGGGCTTCCATTGGGGAATGAGGATGCCATGATCGGCACTGACACGAATCTGGCCGTGCGGGGCGTACCGGTGGACGACGCGGCGTACAAGAGCGTCGTGGCCGGTACACATCGGACGTGCGCCCCGGAGCGGACGCTGGCGCGGATCGTGCCGTTGTTGCCGCGCATGGGCATCACTCGGCTGTCGGACGTGACCTGGCTGGACGACATCGGGGTGCCGGTCTTTCAGGCGGTGCGGCCCAACTCGTACACGATCTCGGTGTCGCAGGGCAAGGGGCTGACCCCGGACCTGGCGAAGGTGTCGGCGGCGATGGAGTCGATCGAGACGTGGCACGCCGAACGCCTGCCGCCCGGCGACACCCGCGACACCGTGGCGGCGATCGCGCCCGAGCTCGACTATGGACTGGACGAGTTGCCGCTGTTGCCCCGGCATCACCTGAACCCCGGCGCCACGGTGGAATGGGGTCGGGCCCGCCGGTTGATCGACGGCACCGACACGTTGGTGCCGATGGAGTGCCTGCGATTGGACGGGCGCACCTCGGCTCGATGGCAGCTGCCGCTGTTTCACACCACGAGCAACGGGCTGGCCAGCGGCAACACCGTCGGCGAGGCGACGCTTCACGCGCTGTACGAGGTCATTGAGCGGGACGCGATCGCCCGCGCCGCCACCGCCGACGGCACGGTCGTGGTGGACCTCGACAGCGTCGGCGGCGACGCCGCGGAACTCATCGAACGGTTGCGGGCGGCGGAGGTCGCGGTGCGGGTGGACGTGTTGCCGAGCCCCACGGGTGTGGCGTGCGTTCGGGCCAGGATCGTCAGCGACGCGTTTCCCTACGTGTTCGAGGGAATGGGCGCCCACCTCGACCGGGACGTGGCGTTCTGCCGCGCCGTCACGGAGGCCGTCCAGTCGCGGGTGACCGCGATTTCGGGCGCCCGCGACGACATGCGCGGCGACTGGTACCGGCGGGCCGGGTTGGTGGCCGCCGGGCGGTCCGGGACGCCGGATCTCGAGCCGCTGTACCGCAACCCGGTTCGGACCGCCTTCGGCGACGTCCCATCGGTGCGCCACGCGACGCTGGGCGAGGACCTGACGCGGGTGGCCCACCTGGTGCGCGGGCATACGGGGCGGGATCCGTTGGTGGTGGACCATACCCGGCCGGACATCGGGATCGCGGTGGTGCGCGTGGTGTGCCCGGGTCTGCGCTACAACCCCGAGGCCGGGTGAGGGCATGACACGGCGAGTGCTGTTTTGCGGGCCGAGCCTGCCGGACGCGGGCGAGCTGCTGGCGGACGACGACATCGAGCTGCTGCCGCCGATCGCGGCCGGCGACCTGCTGGGCCTGTCGGCCGGACAGGGCGACGTCATCGGGATCGTCGACGGGTACTTCCATCAGACGCGTTCGGTGCGGCACAAGGAGATCCTGGCCGTCATGGACGACGGCGCGCGGGTGCTGGGCGCCGCGAGCCTCGGCGCGTTGCGGGCCGCAGAGCTGGACACCCTCGGGATGGAGGGGGTGGGGCGCGTCTACCGGGACTACCGGGACGGCGTCCTGACCGCCGACGACGAGGTGACCCTCACCCATGGACCGGCCGACACCCGGTATCGGCGGATGTCGGAGCCCCTGGTGAACATTCGGGCGACCCTCGACGCGGCGGTCGACGCGGGGCTCGTGCCGCCGGACGAAGCGCGGGCGCTGGTGGAGCGGCTGGCGGCGATGCCCTACTCGCAGCGCACCTTCCCCCGGCTTTCGGCGCTGGCCGCCGCGCGGGGATTGCCGGACGACATGGTGCGGCGGCTGGACGGGTTCTGCCGCGGGCATGCGGTGGATCGCAAGCGGTCGGACGCGGTGGAGCTGGTGCACCGGCTGCGCGAGACGGCGCCGGTGGCCGTCAAGCGGTCGCCGGTGAGCCGGACGATCTTCCTGCACGCGTGGCAGGTCGCGGCGGCGGGCGGCGACGCGGGCGACGGCGCCGGTTGGGTCGCCGACCTGTCGGTGTTGCGGATCTGTCAGGCCCTGGCGGACGACTATCCCGGGCTGCACCGCGCGACCGTGCTGCGGCGGTTGGCCGACGAGTGCCGGGCAACCTGCGGCGGCACCACCGGTGACGTCGAGGATGTGGCGATCGCGCACGGGGTGCACCGGGGCATCTACCCTCCCCTGGACGCATCGGCCGACTGGTCCTTTCTGGATGGATGGCTGTCCGGTGTGGAGCGGAACCACTGGGGCCCGCGCGCGCGGGTGCTCGCCTTCCTGGTGCGCGGCTTTCGGGTGGCGCCGGGGATCATCGACGATCTCGGCGCGATAGGCGAGCTGCTGTCGCGGCCCGACCTGGTGCGGCGGGCGCGGCGGATCGCCGGTTACGCCCGCGAGGTCAACCGGGGCGCCGCCGACAGCGAACCCGGCTTCTCGGTGGCGGCGATTCCGTCGGGGCGCGTCGTCGACTGGCTGTGCCGCCGCTGGCACACCACGCGCGAAGAGTTGCCCTACCGCGTCATGGACCGCGGTCTCGACACCGTGGACACCATGGTGGCGGGCGCGCGGCCGTACTACCTGCTGGCCACGTACAACCCTCACGCCGCGGCGCTGTCGATCGCGGAGGACGCCCCATGAGTTCGGCACGCGCCGCCGCGGCGTTCGACCGGGGGTACGCCGCCATCGCCGCCTCGGCGCGCCACGGCGAGCTGTTCAGCCGGGCGCTGGGCCTGCCGCCGGAGGTCGCGGCGAACTCCTTTCTCACCGCCGAGGCACTCGACGACATCGCCGCGGCGCTGGGCATCGGCGCCGGCGACCGGCTGGCCGACCTCGGCTGCGGACGGGGCGGGCCCGGTCTGTGGCTCGCCCGCCGGCTCGGGGCCGCGCTGGACGGCGTCGACTTCTCGGCGGTCGCGGTGTGGCAGGCGGGCGAACGCGCCCAAGGGTTTGGACTCGCCGACCGCTCGTCCTTCCGCGTCGGCGACCTGTGCGACACGGGGTTGCCGAGCGGGCGGGCGGGAGCGGCGGTGTGCGTCGACGCGTTTCACTTCGCGGCCGATCACGACGCCGAGGCCGCCGAGGCGTGGCGGATCCTGCGGCCCGGCGGGCGATACGTCCTGACGAACTGGGAACCCGTCGCCGCCGACGACGCGCGGGTGCCGCCGCCGCTGCGGCTCGACTTCGCGCGGATCCTCACCGCGGCGGGGTTTCGGGCCGTGACGGTGTCGAAACGGCCCGACCTGGAGGCCGCCCAGCGGGCGCTGTTCGCCGCCGTGCTGGCCACCGAGCCCGGCGACGACCCCGCGATCCGGGCGCTACGCGCCGAGGCCGCGGCGGTGGACGGCTGGGCGGGGCTCATGCGCCGCGTCCTCGTGGTCGCCGAAAAACCCGCCTGAAACGGTGCTACCCCAGGCGCATCCCCGAGATGGCCCTGGCGATCACGAGCCGCTGGATCTCGCTGGTGCCCTCGAAGATCGTGTAGATCTTGGCGTCGCGGTACCAGCGCTCCACGGGATGGTCGCGGGAGAACCCCGCCCCACCGAGGATCTGCACGGCCTTCTCCGTCGTGCGGATCGCCACCTCGCCCGCCTTCAGCTTGGACATCGACCCCTCGCCGGCGTCGAAGCTCTTGTCGTTGCGGCCCATCCAGGCCGCGCGCCACACGAGCAGGCGGGCGCAGTCGATCTCGGTCTTCATGTCGGCCAGGGCGAAGCCGATCGCCTGGTTGGCGATGATGGGTCGTCCGAATTGGACGCGCTGCTTGGCGTAGTCCAGGGCGTACTCGTACGCGGCGCGGGCGATGCCCACGGCCTGGGCGCCGACGGTGGGTCGGGTGAGTTCGAAGGTGCGCATCGCCGCCTGCTGCCCCTGGCCAGGCTGGGTGGCGGCCTCGCGGGCGCGGGCGAGGCGGGCGTCGAGCTTTTCCTTGCCGCCCAACAGGCATCGGCCCGGAACGCGGACGTCGTCGAGGAAGACGTCGGCGGTGTGGGAGGCGCGCAGGCCCAGCTTGCGGATCTTGGTGGGGCTGGACAGCCCCGGCGTGCCCGGGGGGACGACGAAGGCGGCCTGGCCGCGGGACCCGAGCTCGGCGTCGACGGAGGCGGTGACGACATGGACGGTGGCGATGCCCGCGTTGGTGCCCCAGGCCTTCTGTCCGTTGAGGACCCATTCGTCGGTGGCCTCGTCGTAGCGGGCGCGGGTGCGCATGGAGGCGACGTCGGAGCCCGCCTCGGGTTCGGAGCTGCAGAAGGCGGCGACCTTGGGGTCGTCGGCGTCGCCGTAGCACTGGGGGACCCACTCCACGAGCTGGTCGGGGGTTCCCGAACCGTAGATCGCGGCCACCGCCAGGGAGGTGCCGAAGATGGACAGCCCGATTCCCGCGTCGCCCCAGAAGAGCTCCTCGTTGACCAGGGGCAGGCTCAGCCCGCTGGGGTCGGCCCAGAACTGGGCCAGGGACTCGAATCCGTACAGACCGATCTTGGCGGCCTCGGCGATGATCGGCCAGGGGGTCTCCTCGCGTTCGTCCCATTCGGACGCCGCGGGGCGGATCACGTCGGCGGCGAAGCCGTGCGCCCATTCCTGGACGTCGCGCTGGTCCTGCGACAGCTCGAGGCTGAATCCGTCGTTCATCGGGTCTCCTAGGCCTTGGGGATGTTGAACAGATTGGACAGACCCGCCGCGAATCCGATGTCGCCCGTCAGCTTCAGCTTGCCGGTGAAGAACATCGTGGTGGGGGAGGAGTTGCCGGAGGCCAGCTTGAGGAATTGGGTGCCGTTGAGCCGGATCGTCACGCGGGCCTCCTCCTTGGGCTCGTTCGTGACGGTGCACGTGCCGCCGGAGAGGACGGTCTCGTAGTGGTCGTAGCCGCCCCCGGGCCTGTCGAGGATCTTCCAGTGGATGACGGCCTTGGTCTTGCGGTTGCCGGAGTACTGGTCGCCCATGCGGCCGAAGACCTCCGACAGCACCCGCCCGCGAATCTCGGCGTCGGCCATGATCGCGTCGATCTGGTCGGCGGGGGCGTTGCGCACCAGGGAGGCGAAGTCGGCGGGGGTGATAGTGGACAGATCGACGTCGCCGATCGGGTCGTCGCTGGTCATGACGGAACCTTTCTGCGTCCGACATTTTCTTACTTTGGAGTAAGATTACCGGAGGGTAAGGTAGCATGACAAGAGTGACTTCTCAAAAATCCGCCGCCTCCCACGGCCCCGGCAAGGCCCGGGTGCCCCGCGCGGTGCGGGAACAGCAAATGCTGGACGCCTCCGTGGAGGCGTTCGCCGCCAACGGGTATCACGGCGCGGGGGTGGAGGAGATCGCCGCGATCGCGGGCATCTCCAAACCCATGATCTACCTGTACTTCGGGTCCAAGGAGGAGCTGTTCGTCGCGTGCATCCGCCGCGAGGCCGGCCGCCTCATGGACATGATCGCCGGCGTGGTGCGCGCCGAGGACCCGGCCGAACGACAGCTGTGGAGCGCCCTGGAGGGGTTCTTCACCTTCGTATCCGACCACAGGGGAGCCTGGACGGTGCTGTACCGCCAGGCCCGCATCCAGGGGGGACAGTCCACTCGCGAGGTCGACGCGATGCGCGGCCGCACCATCGACCTGATCGGCGAGCTGCTGGCGCGCGCCGCCTCCTCCGAGCCCGGCCCCGAGGCCGTGATGGCCGCCCACGCGCTGGTGGGCGCGTGCGAGTCGCTGGCCGACTGGATGCTGGACAACCCCGACACCGACCCGAAGACCACGGCCAAGCAGCTGTCCCACTTCGCCTGGCCCGGGCTGTCCAAGCTCATGGAGGCCACCCGCGCCAGGCAGCGCGGCGAGGCGTGAATCCCTTACCAGGCAACGGGTTCGCCGTCGCGGAAGAACCCGCCGGTCGGCCCGTCGCCGGGCAGGGTCGCGGCCCACACGATCCCGACCGCCCCGTCGGCGACCGGGCGCCCGCCCGCGCCGCCCATGTCCGTGGCGACCCAGCCCGGGCACACGGCGTTGACCAGTATCGCGTCGCCGCGCAGCTCGTCGGCGAGAATCCGCGTCAGCGCGTTGAGCGCCGCCTTCGACACCGAATAGGCGGGGGTCCCGCCGCCCATGCTCGCCAACGATCCGCCCTCGCTGGACACGTTGACCACGCGCGCGGATCCGCCGCTTCGCAGCAGCGGCAGGAACTCCCGCACCATCCGCCATGGACCGTACACATTGGTCTCCATCGCGTCACGGACCACGCCCAGATCCGCGCTGACACCGCGTTGCCAGGTGTCGTAAAGGATCGCGGCGTTGTTGACCAGGACATCCAGGCGCCCGTGCCGCCGGGACACCGCGTCGACCGCCGCGGTGACGCTGGCGGGATCGGTCACGTCCAGTGCGAGCGGCTCCACGCCGAGCTCGACCGCCGCCGCGCGCGCCCCGCCCGCGTCCCGCGCGGTCAGGACGACCGTGTGACCCAGAGCCGCCAGCTGGCGGCACACCTCGCGCCCGATGCCGCGGTTGCCGCCGGTGACCAGACAGATCGTCATGGGGACAGATCTTAGGAAGCCTCGCCGAGCGACACCATCGATCCGCTCAGATAGTGACGCTGACCGCGCTGTGCGATGAGCGCGAACTCCCAGCCCGCGTCGGCGCGGCGGGTGCACAGCGCCACGTCCTTGGCGGGCAACGACACCGGGGCCCGAAAGCGGGCGCTCAGCCGCCGCGGCGCCTCGCCCGCGCGCGATTCCAGGGCCGCGACGCAGCGCGCCACGCTCCACATGCCGTGGACGATGGGGCGCTTCATGCCGTAGATCCGGGCGGTCGCCGGGTACAGGTGGATCGGGTTGTAGTCCCCGGACACCTCGGCGTAGCGGCGCCCCGCGTCGGCGGGAACCCTCCACAATGCCTCGAAGTCGGACAGCGTCACCGACTCCCCGGGCGCCGCGGCCGGAGGGGCGGCGTCGGGCGGCGGTTGCTTGACGCGGTACAGGAAGGTGCTGCGCTGCGTCCACACCGTCTCGCCGTCCACCGTGGCGTCGTTGAGCAGGTCGAAGGTGACGCCACGGCGGTGCGCGGCGAGGTTGTCGGCGCGCACCCGAATCGAGAACCGTTGCCCCGCCGGGATCTGGCGCAGCTCGGTGATCTCGTCGCCGAAGTGCAGCATCCCCATGGCGGTGAACGGGAACGGCCGCGACATCATCAGCCGCAGCCCCAGCCGCATGCTGGCCAGGTGGGGGTAGGTGATGGGCAGGTACGACGTCACCCGATAGCCGGTGAGCCGCCGATACGCCGTCAGGTGGGCGGGGTCGGCGACGATGTCGTCCATCCGGGACTCCGCCGCGGGCAGCACCGCGGCCATGGGGTCGCCGCGGTGTTTGGTGGCCAGGGACATCGCGGCGCGCGGCGCCAGTCCCGCCAGGTGGGTCAGCATGGCCATCAGCCCTCGCCCTTCACGATCCCAGGAAGCTTTGCCCGCACACGCGAACAACATTGCCGTTGACGCCGCCGGAACCGGGATGTGCCAGCCACGCCACGGTTTCGGCGACGTCGATCGGCAGCCCGCCCTGCGCCAGACTGGACAGTCGGCGCCCGACCTCGCGCAGTGCCAGGGGCATCTTCGCGGTCATGCGGGTCTCGATGAAGCCCGGGGCCACCGCGTTGACGGTGATGCCGGACGCCGCCGCCCGCGGCGACAGCGAGCCCACCATGCCGATCAGCCCGGCCTTGGAGGCGGCGTAGTTGGCCTGGCCCCGATTGCCGGCGATGCCCATCACCGACGACGTCACCACGATCCGGCCGCCGTCGCGGATCAGCTCGCGCCGCAACAGGTCCTCGGTGATGCGCAGCGGCGCGGCGAGGTTGACGGCCAGCACGCCGTCCCACTGCTCGGCGCGCATCCCGGCCAGGGTCTTGTCGCGGGTGATGCCCGCGTTGTGCACCACGATGTCCACCCCGCCGTGCCGCTCCGACAGCCGGGCGGCCAGGGTGGCGGGCGCGTCGTCGGCGGTGATGTCCAGCTGCATCGCCGTGCCCGAGATCTCGCCGGCCACCTCGGACAGCTTCTCCCCGGCGGCGGGCACGTCCAGGCACATCACGTGGGCGCCGAGCCGGGACAGCAACTGCGCGGTGGTGGCACCGATGCCTTGGGCCGCACCGGTCACCAGCGCGACCTTGCCGTCCAGCGGGTGTGCCCGGTGATACCTGTCCGCCTCAAAAGCTCCGATGTGGACCACCTGCCCGGACACAAAGGCCGAGCGCGCCGACAGGAAGAAGCGCAGGCTGGATTCGAGCGCGGACGTGTCGTGGGTGTCGACCCGCAGCAGCTGGGCGGTGCCCCCCGCGCGCAGCTCCTTGCCGACGGTGCGGACGAACCCGTCGAGGGCGGCCTGCGCGGCGGCGTGCTCGGTGGCCTGGTCTTCTCGTACCTCCAGGCCCAACACCAGCACCCGCCCGCACGCGGTCAGCCGCCGGACGGCCGGGTGGAAGAAGTCGTACAGCTGCCGCAGCCCCGCCACCGAGTCGATGCCGGTGGCGTCGAAGACCACGGCCCCGTAGTGTGCGTCCTCGGACTCGCTGAGATGCACCTGCGCGCCCAGCTCCGTCTCCAACGCCTCGCCCAGGCCCTTGAGGAGGCCGGTGTCCTTGCCGCCCAACAGCACCGGGCCGTGGACGTCGGGGTCACCGGTGTCGTGGCGGCGGAGCTTCGCCGGTGCCGGTAGCCCGAGCCGGCGCACGATGGCGCGGCCGGTGCCGGTGTTGGCGAATCCCCGATAGCGGTCGGTCATGGGCGTCTCCTCGAGGTCGGCGCTGAGGTAACCTTACTCGCGAGTAAGATAACGCGCAAGGCACCGACCGAAGAGGTACCCATGTCGAACAACCGCGCCGTGCGCCCCGTGGCCGTCATCGGGGGCAACCGGATTCCCTTCGCCAAGTCGAACGGTCCCTACGCGCACGCCTCCAATCAGGACATGCTGACCACCGCCCTGAACGGACTCGTCAGCCGCTTCGGCTTGTCGGGCGCGCGGCTGGACGAGGTCGCCGGGGGCGCGGTGTTGAAGCACAGCCGCGACTTCAACCTCACGCGCGAATCCGTGCTGGGCTCCCGCCTCGACCCCACCACGCCCGCCTTCGACCTGCAACGCGCCTGCGGCACCAGCCTCGAGGCCACCACGGCGGTGGCCAACAAGATCGCGTTGGGCCAGATCGACGCGGGCGTCGCCTGCGGCGTCGACACCACCTCCGACGCCCCGATCGGCGTCAACGAGGACTTCCGCCGCCTGCTACTGGACTTCAACCGCGCCAAGAGCCTCGGCAAGCGCCTGGGCATGGTCACCCGCCTGCGCCCCAAGCAGGTGGTGCCCGAGATCCCGCGCAACGCCGAGCCCCGCACCGGCCTGTCCATGGGGGAGCACGCCGCCCGCACCGCCACCAAGTGGGGGATCACCCGCGAGGCCCAGGACTCACTCGCCGTCACCAGCCACCAGCGGCTGGCCGCCGCCTACGACCGCGGCTTCTTCGACGACCTGGTCACCGGCTACCTCGGCGTCACCCGCGACGGCCTGCTGCGCGGCGACACCACCGCCGAGAAGCTCGCCCGGCTGCGCCCGGTTTTCGGCGGGCCCGACGGCACCATGACGGCGGGCAACTCCTCGCCGCTGTCCGACGGCGCCGCCACCGTGCTGCTGTCCAGCGACGCCTGGGCGAAGGAGCGCCGCCTCCCGGTGGCCGCCCACCTCGTCGACGTCCAGGCCGGCGCCGTCGATTTCGTCGGCGGCGACGACGGCCTGCTCACCGCGCCGGTGTTCATCGTCCCGAAGCTGTTGGCGCGCAACAACCTCAAACTGTCCGATTTCGACTTCATCGAGATGCACGAGGCCTTCGCCTCCCAGGTGCTGGCGACGCTGGCGGCCTGGGAGGACGCCGAGTTCTGCGCCACCCGTCTCGGGCTGGACGCACCCCTGGGCGGCGTCGACCGCGATCGCCTCAACGTCAACGGCTCCTCGCTGGCCACCGGCCACCCCTTCGCCGCCACCGGCGCCCGGATCGTGGCCACCGCCGCGAAACTCCTGGCGGACAAGGGATCGGGACGAGCCCTGATCTCGATCTGCGCGGCCGGGGGACAGGGCGTCACGGCGATCCTGGAACGCCAGGCGCGATGATCTCGGCCAGCCGCGCCGAGGCCCGCAGCAGCGCCAGCCAGCGCCGGGATATCGCGTCGGCGTGGGCGCCGAGCGCCTCGGCGCTGCGTCCGACGTCTTCGAGGTCGCGCACGGCCGCGATGGCTTGGCGCACATCGGGAATCCGGTACCCCGCCGCCCGCAGCGCCGCGACGATCCGCGCGTGGCGCACCGCCGCCACCTGGTAGCGGCGCGCCGTTCCCGCGCGGGTGCGCGCGTGCTCCGGCTCCACCAGGCCCTCCCGCTCCCAGAAGCGAAGCGTCGACGCCCGCACCCCCAGCGCCTGCGACAGCTGCGTGATGGTCATGGCGTCGGCCGCCTCGGGCTCGGCGTCGGTGCGCGCCTCGGCCCCGATCGCCTCCAGGGCCCGCCGCGCGGCCAGCGCCCGGTCCCGTTGCCGTCGCAGCCGTGTGTGAAGGGACCCCGCCAGCTCGGTGGCCTCGCCCAGCGGCAGGCGACGGATGGCGCTCATGACGCCCCGGGCGTCGACGGGCCCCACGGCGAACGCGAGATCGCGATAGGCGCGCAGGTCGGCGACGTGCCCGGCGTCGAACCGCCGATACCCGTTGTCCGCCCGCGCGGCGGGGGAGATGACGCCGAGCCCCTCGAGGTCGCGGATCTGCTGGGCCGAGTACCCCGTCGTGGCGGCAACGTCCTTCACCGTCAGCACCAAACCCTCCATAAGCACTTCAAGTTCACGCTTGAACCATGAGTATGAATCAGATTCTCGACACCGTCCGAGGCTTCGACGGCGTGCTGGAGCTCGCTCCCGCTCGGGGCGGGCCGTTCCCCGAGATCGCCTGGGGCGACCACTTCTTCTACTACGCGCCCGACGGTCGCGTCCCCGAGCGCCAGCAGCCCTACGCGACCGTCGTGACGAAGAACTACCCCGGCGACGCCGCGTGCGACCTCGACCGTCCCGATCGCTGGCGGCTCAACATTCACGTCGGCAAGAAGGCGCTCACCGAACTCCTCGGCGGCTGCGCCGATGCCGATGATCACCGTGGCGGCCATGACGACTCGCAAGAACTCGCCATACCCCGGAACCTCGGCGGCGAGCGGCCGCGCGACCGGGACGATCGCGGCGCCGCCGTCGACCTCAGCGCCGTCGACACCGTGCTGCCGCACCCGCTGTACCGGGCGCAGGGCTGGATCGCGATCGTCAACCCGGGCCCGCGGACCCTCGCGCTGGCGCGCCGCCTGCTGCGCGAGGCCCATGACGCCGCGCGACGCCGAGCCGAACGGCGCGCCGCGCGCGGCTTAGGCGTCGTCCTCCGCGGCCTCGCGCGTCACCGACAGGGAGATCTCGCCGTCCACGACGGACGCCACGACGGTGTCGCCCTGTCCGACGGTTCCCGCCAGCACCAGGTGGGACACCGGGTTCTCCAGCCGCCGCTGGATGGTGCGCCGCAGGGGCCGCGCCCCGAACTCGGGCTGATAACCCTTGCTGGACAACAGATCCAGCGCCTCGTCGCCGACCTCCAGCCCGATCTTCTGGGCCGCGAGGCTGCGGCGGGTGCGGTCGACGAACAGCCCGGTGATCTGGCGCAGCTGCTGGCGATCCAGGCCCGAGAACACGATGATCTCGTCGATGCGGTTGAGGAACTCCGGCCGGAACCGTTGCCCCAGAAGGTCCATCAGCTCGTCGTGCATTCCCGACACCGGCCGGTTCGCCTTCTGTGCCGCCAGAATCCGATCGGCGCCCACATTGGACGTCATGATGACGATGGTGTTGCCGAAGTCCACGGTGCGGCCCTGCGCGTCGGTGAGCCGCCCGTCGTCCAGCAGTTGCAGCAGCGTGTTGAAGACGTCGGGGTGGGCCTTTTCCACCTCGTCGAACAGCAGCACCCGGTAGGGCCTGCGCCGCACCGCCTCGGTGAGCTGGCCCGCCTCGTCGTAGCCGACGTAGCCGGGAGGCGCGCCCACCAGCCGCGACACCGTGTGCTTCTCCTGGAACTCGCTCATGTCGAAGCGCACCATGCTGGCCTCGTCGCCGAACAGCGCGTCGGCCAGGGACCGGGCCAGCTCGGTCTTGCCGACCCCGGTGGGCCCCAGGAACATGAACGACCCGTCGGGCCGCTTGGCGTCGCCCAGCCCGGCGCGGGCCCGGCGCACCGCCTCCGACACCGCCGCCACCGCGTCGTCCTGGCCCACCACCCGCTCGTGCAGGTGGTCCTCCAGGTGCAGGAGCCGGTCCTTCTCGGCCTCGGTGAGCTGCGCGACCGGCACGCCGCTGCGGCGGCTCACCACCTCGGCGATGTCCTCCACGCCCACCTGCGGGACGCCGCGGTCGTCGCCGGACGCCTCGGCCAGCCGCGCCTCGGCGGCGGCGACGTCGGCCTTGAGCTCCTCGGCGCGGGTGTAGTCCTCGGCGTCGACGGCGGCGTCCTTGTCGCTCCTGAGGCGGGCGATCTCGTCGGCGATGTCGCGGGTGTCGGGCGCGGGCGTGCGCGAGCGCAGCCGTACCCGGGCGCCCGCCTGGTCGATCAGGTCGATGGCCTTGTCGGGCAGGAAACGATCGGTGATGTAGCGCGCCGACAGCCCCGCCGCGGCGTCCAGCGCCTCGTCGGTGAACTTCACCTGGTGGTGGGCCTCGTAGTGGTCGCGCAGGCCCCGCAGGATCTCCACGGTCTCGTCCACACTGGGCTCGGGCACCAGCACCGGCTGGAAGCGCCGCTCCAGCGCCGGGTCCTTCTCCACGTGCTTGCGGTATTCGTCCAGGGTGGTGGCCCCGACGACGTGCAGCTCGCCGCGGGCCAGCGCGGGCTTGAGCATGTTGGACGCGTCCATGGCGCCCTCGCCGCCGCCACCGGCGCCCACCACGGTGTGCATCTCGTCGAGGAACAGGATCACGCCATCGGAGGCCCGCCGGGTCTCGTCGATGACCTTCTTCAGCCGCTCCTCGAACTCGCCGCGGTACTTGCTTCCCGCGATCATGCCCGCCAGGTCCAGCACGATCACCCGGCGGTCGGCCAGGGTGTCGGGGACGTCGCCGTTGACGATCCGCTGCGCCAAACCCTCCACAATGGCCGTCTTACCCACGCCGGGCTCGCCGATCAGCACCGGATTGTTCTTGGTGCGCCGCGACAGGATCTCGATGGTGTCGTCGATCTCCTCCTCGCGGCCCACCACCGGGTCGAGCCGCCCGTCGCGCGCCTCGGCGGTGAGGTCGCGCCCGTACTGCTCGATCGTGGGCGTGGCGCCGGCGCCACCGCTCGAGACCTCGCCGTTGTCGCTGGAGGCCATGGCGCGCAAGGCCTTTCCGGCCTCATTGTCGTCATTGGACGCGATTCCCAGGATGATGTGCTCCGGCCCGATGTAACTGGAACCGGCCTGTCGGGCCTGGGCCAGCGCCTCCCGCAGCGCCCGCTTGGACGCCGGCGTCAACGGCGGCACCTGCTGTGTCGGCTCGCCGGGTTCGCCGCCGGCGGCGTCCATCCGTTCGGCCAACGCGTCGGGATCGGCGTTGGCCCCCGCCAGCATCGACCGCGCCGGGTCCTCCTGGCACGCCGCCCACAGCAGGTGGGTGACGTCGACATCCTGTCCGCGCTCCTGCGCGTGCTCTACCGCCAGCGACAGCAGATGCCGCGACTGGGCCGACAGCATCCGGGTCAGGTCGACCCGCTGCACCCGCTCGCGGTTGAACGGGTCATGCCCGAAGAAGCGGTTGATGATGTCGTCGAACGCGCCGGGACCGGCGAAGGTGTCCATCGACATGGGACGGTCTCCTCATCACGCGTGGTGGGCGGCACCCATGCCCGCGGTGCCGGGGCGGTGATGTCGGGTCGCCCCGCGCATCCTCAGACCCAGGACCAACGTGAACACGCCCCAGGCGACCGCCAGCGCCCCGATCACCAGGACCATCGCCAGCGCCCCGGTCCCGGGGTTGACGAACAGCACGATCCCCAGGGCGATCCCCGCCAGTCCGTCCAGGACCAGCAGCCAGTTGCCGGTCATCTCGCCGCGCAGCCGCCACGCCGTCAACAGATGCATGGCGCCGGTGACGATGGCCCACGCCGCGATCATGATGAGCAGCATGACGGCGGTGATGCCCGGCCACGCGAACGCGATCAGTCCGGCCACGATGCCGACGATGCCCATGACGACCATGATCCAGCGCTCGCCGCCGCGCCCGGTGAAGGCCATCGCCAGCGTGGAGATTCCGTCCACAAAGGCGTAGGCGCCCCACAGGATCACCAGGGCGACCAGGGTGACGCCGGGCCATACCAGCGCCATGATGCCGAAGACCAGCGCGATGACGCCGCGAAACACCAGCAGCCCCCAGCTGCGGGCCAACAGGTCGTTCATGGCCGCGGTGGTCTCGTTTCCCGGCGTACTCATGACTTCACCAGCGGAGTGTCCACAAGGTGCTCCGCCAGGAACCACGACTGCAGTTCGCCGGTCCGGATCACCTGGGACACCAGCAGATCGTTGGTGCCGTCGTCGCCCATCTCGTCGGCCCGCTTGGCCGCGTCGTGGCAGGCGATCAGGATGGTCTCGTGGGCCTCCAGCAGCCGCGACACCATGGCCGGGACCTCCTCGGCGCCGTCGGGCGGCCGCTTCACCACGGTGATCTCGCTGACATGCCGGGGATCGCCCACGGCCACCCCGCCCAGGGTCTGCACCCGCTCGGCGATGGCGTCGACCAGCTCCAGTTGCTCACCGGCGTGCTTGTCCAGCAACAGATGCAGCTGATAGAAGGTGGGGCCGCGCATCAACCAGTGATGCTTCTTGTAGAGGCTGTAAAGGATCTGGGTGTCGGCGAGGATCTGGTTGAGGCGCTCGGCCGAGTACATGCGGGTGTCATAGGACAGTCCCACCGGGAACTGCCGCACCGTGCCGAACTTCTGGATCTCGACGCCCTTTTGGTGCAGCATCGGCTGGGACTGCAGCTGCTTATCGGGTTTTGACGTGGATTTGGTGGACATGCGAAGAACCCCCCTTTTGCCCCGACTCTAGGACAGGGACGCGGGGGGCGTCACGCATTCGCCAATGTCAAGAGGCCAATCCGTCGATCACTTCGGCGGCGTCCAGCGACCGCAGGAAATCCCCGCTCACCAGCAGCTTCGCTCCCCGGGTGCCCCCGCCGACCACCAGCTCCGGCGCCGCGGCGACGCGCGAGTCGATGAGCAGCGGCCAGCCGGGCGGCAGCCCCACGGGAGTGATGCCGCCGTACTCCATCCCGGTGGCCTCCACGGCCTCGGCCATGGGCGCGAACGATGCCTTGCGGGCGTCCAATCTCTTGCGCACCACCGTGTTGACGTTGACGCGGGTGGTGGCCAGGGCCAGGCAGGCCGCGTAGCCGACCTCGCCGCCGCGCTTGCCCGCCACGATGACGCAGTTGGCCGACGCCTCCAGCGGCACCCCGTAGTGCTCGCAGAACTCGGCGGTGTCGGCGAGGCCCGCGTCGATCTCGGCGACGCCTACGCCCGCCGCCGCCTCCGGCCCCGCGCCCTCCAGGGCCTTGACCACCGGCGGTGCCAGCAGTCCGGCGCGCTCCAGGGCCGGCGCCACGGTCAGGCTGCCGTTGATCGTCCAGTTCATCGGGTTCCTTTCGCCTCAGCCGAAGGGTACCCAGGTGGTTTCGGTGGTGTACTCGGCCAGGGCGTCGGGCAGCGGCGCCGCGCCCAGACCCGGCCCCGTGGGCACCCGGACGCGCCCGTCGGCCTCGAGGACGAAGGGCGCGGTGATGTCGCGGGCGTAGTAGCGCGCCGAGGCGGAGGTGTCGCCGGGCAGGGTGAAGTTGGGCAGTGCCGCCAGCGCCAGGTTGGCCGCTCGCCCCACCCCGGTCTCCAGCATTCCGCCGCACCACACGGCCACGCCGTTGGCGGCGCACACGTCGTGGACGCGGCGCGCCTCGAGGTATCCGCCGACCCGACCCGGCTTGATGTTCACAATGGACGTGGCCCCCAGGGCGATGGCGTCGGCCGCCGCGCGCGCCGACACGATGGACTCGTCCAGGCACATCGGGGTGCTCAGCCGCCGGGCCAGCGCGGCGTGCCCGCGCAGGTCGTCCTCGGGCAGCGGCTGCTCGATGAGCAGCAGGTCGAAGGGGTCGAGCCGCGCCAGATGCCGGGCGTCGGCCAGCCGGTACGCGGTGTTGGCGTCGACCTGCAACGCCAGCGCGTCGCCGAAGCGCTCCCGCACCGCCCGCACCGGCTCCACGTCCCAGCCGGGTTCGATCTTCAGCTTGATGCGCACATAGCCCTGGGACAGGTAGCCGTCCACGGCGTCCAGCAGCTCGGGGATGGAGTCCATGATCCCCACCGACACCCCGGCGGGCACGGCCTCGGCCACCCCGCCGAGAAAGTCGGTGAGGGACGTCGCGGTCTCGCGCAGCCGCAGGTCCAGCACCGCCATCTCGATGGCGGCCTTGGCCATCGGGTGACCCTTGAACGGCGCGAGGCGCCGCTCGACGTCCCAGGCCCGCAGCCCGGGGTCGCCGCCCAACGCGGGCAGGAAGTGCCGTGTCAGCACGTCGCGGCACCCGTCGACGTACTCGCTGGAGTAGCGCGGGTCGCTGTCGGCGACGCACTCGCCCCAGCCCTCGCCGTCGTCGGTGACCACCCGCAGCAGCAGCGCGTCGCGGACGGTCTCGGTGCCGAAGGAGGTGCGAAACGGCGCCACCAGCGGCAGCGCGACGCGGCGCAGTTCGACGCCCGTGATCCTCATGGCCCCTCCACAACGTAGTGTCCGCCGCGGGTGACGCCCGTGATGACCTGTCCGGCACGCAAGAGCGGCAACAGGGCCTCGCGCAGCGCCGCGCGCGGCAGCGGCGGAACCCGCGGGTCGCCGTCGGGTTCGGGCAATCCCCGCGTGATGGCGGTGACGACGCGCGGCGAATTCACCCGCCAGTCGACCAGCAGCCGGTCGGTGGGGACGTTGGTGTTGAAGGCGTCGTCCATCGAGCCGTAGAAGTCGGGCAGGTAATCGATGGCCTTGGCGCCCAAGCGATGCAGATTGAACCGCGCATTGGGCAGCCGCGCCGGGTCGAACGTCCACCGGATCGAGTCGATCCCGCGCTCGATCGCCCAGTCGCGCTGATGCAGCTTGATCGCGTACCCCACACCCTTGCCGCGCATGGATTCCGCTACCCCGACGACGTCGGAGTGCAGATGCCCGTCGGGCCCGCAATACGCCACCGCCCCCGCCACCAGCTTGCCGTCGGCGAGGGCCCCCGCGACGTAGTTTCCGGCGAATTCGATGGCGCGCAAGGCATGCGGGGCGAAGATATAAGAGGTGTCGCGGACCTGCCAGATGTCGGCCAGCAGATCCGCCAGGTCCTCGCAGTCGTCCATGCCGCGCATGAGACGGATCTCGAGGCCGTCGACGGCGTCGGGGCTCATGGCCGCACGCTACCGCGTTCAGCTCGGGTTCGTCGAGGCCCGCCGCGCGAACAGGGCGAACACCGGGACCGCGACGATGATCGCCGCGACCATCACCGTCACCATGCTCGACAGGGTGACGCCGCCGCTGGCCGTCCAGGTGGCCAGGGTCGGGATGCTCCCACCGAGGGTGAACTGCAGGGTCCCCAGCAACGCCGAACCGGTACCGGCCACCGCCGCGGGCTGGCTGGCCAGCGCCAGCGACTGGCAGTTGGGGTAGACCAGGCCGAGGCTGAACATCATGGCGAACAGGAACACCGTCAGCCAGACCAGGTTGCCGCCGCCGGTGACGCCCAGCACCCCCAGCACGGCCACGGCCACCAGCGCCCCGCCGATCCCGGTGACGAGGCGGCGCCCGGTCTCGACCTTGCCGATCAGCAGCCCGTTGAGCTGGTTGCCGGCCAACAGGCCGATGGTGTTGATCGCGAAGATCAGGCTGTACTCCTGGGCGCTGGCGCCCAACTGGTGCTGCGACACCACCGAGAACGTCGAGATGTAGGTGAACATCCCGCCGAACATCAGCGCCAGGGTCAGGGCAGGGCCGATGAACCGGGCGTCGGTCACCAGGCCGCGCACGGTGGAGGCCATGGTGCCGAGGTTCATGCCGCGCCGCTTCTCGGGCGGGAGGCTCTCGGGCAGCAGGAAGTACACCAGCACGAGGCTGATCGCCGAGACACCGGTGAGGAAACCGAAGCCCAGCTGCCACGGCCCGAACTTCAGCATCTGGGCGCCGAGGATCGGCCCCAGCAGCGGCGCCAGCATCGACACCAGGACCAGCCGGGAGAAGAACTTGGTGATGCCGTCGCCGTCGAAGTGGTCGCGGACCACGGCGCGGGCGATCACGGCACCGGCGGCACCGGCCAGGCCCTGTACGAACCGCAGCGCGATGAACACCCCGGCCGACGGCACGAACATGCACAGCGCCGACGCCACGACGAACACGGCCAGCCCGACGATCAGCGGCCTGCGCCGTCCCCAGGCGTCCGACATCGGGCCGATGATGAGCTGCCCGAGGGCCAGCCCGATCATGGCGGCGGTCAGGGTGAGCTGAATCTGTGAGCCCGAGGCGTTGAGATCCGAGGCGATGGTGGGGAAGGCGGGAAGGTACATGTCCGTCGCGAGTGGACCGGTTGCGGTGATCACTCCGAGAATGAGTACCAATAGGACGATGTAGCGGCGGGGGTGCGCGGTCCGTTGGGAAGACAGGGACGTTGCGGGGGAGGGCACGGCGAATCCTCGTGACGCGAAGGGTGAGTGCGGGGCGCGTCCCGGCCACGGTGTCGAGACGTTCGACGGCGACGTTACGCCCGATTGACCTCGGTGAACAGTGAATTGAGAGCGGCGCCACCGCCGCGGGAGTAATGACCAATCACGACAGTGCCTATTACCTGGGATGGCGCGCCCGGGCGGTGGTGGAGATCATCATCCCGCCGCCGACGGCATAAAGTCCCTTAAGGACTCTATCGGCGGCTCCAGGCTTCCCGACTTCAACGTGACCGTGTCGCGATATCCCAGCCTGCGGTACAGCCGGTGCGTGGCGTCCTCGCCCACATAGGACCCCAGTGCCACCATCGGGTGTCCATCCTGGAGCAACTGGCGGGTCACCCACGACGTGATCGCCGAACCCAGGCCCCGCCTGCGGGCCCCTGGGTGGACGCAGATCGACCCCAGCATCGGCCCGATGCCGTCGCCCGTGGAGGCCACGCCGCAGGCCACGATCCGTCCGTCGTCGTCGGTCGCCCCGAACCAGCGCTGGCCCGGTACCGCGGCGTCGGGGCGGTTCGAGGCGCCCGGGAACGCCCGCTCGATCAGGGCCTCCAGCTCCTCGTGGTCGGCGTCGCGAAACCACCGACAGGCCCCCTCGGCATCGGTGACGGGCGGGGCCGTGCGGGTGTGGAACCACACCCACTGGCCCACCCCGGACGGACGTATCGAGTCAGGAAGGTGGCCCAGTACCGCGGCGGGAACCGTGATGCGGTGCGGGCGGAACTCGGCGACCGCCGCCTCGCACAGCCGGGCGGCGGCGGCGGGCTGGCCGTACCCGAGCAGCAGACGCCTGCCGGTGGAGCGGCGATGCCACGCCACCGCGCCGTCGGCGGCGATGCCCGTGGCGCTGGTGGCGGCGAAGCAGGACACGAAGGGATCGCCGCCCGACGCGGCGATGATCGCGTCGCGCCCGCGCACGACGGTGTAAGGGGCATCCACGCCGCCAATGCTTGCATCACGGTGGCCGGCGGGCAATCGCGCAGGCGTGTCGATCGGACCACACGGAAGCCGCGACGCTACAGTGGTCGAACGAACGTTCGCGGCGAGGAGGTGGGCAGGTGAGAGTGCTGGGGATCGATCCCGGCCTGACTCGCTGCGGCGTCGGCATCGTCGAGGGGGAGCCGGGGCGGCCGTGCCGCCTGGTCGGCGTCCACGTGATCCGCACCGACCCCGACGACCCCATCGACGCGCGCCTGTTGCGTGTGGACACTCAGCTGGCCCAGTATCTTCGCGACTATCGACCCGACGCGGTGGCCGTGGAGCGGGTCTTCAGCCAGCACAACGTCGCCAGCGTCATCGGCACCGCCCAGGCCTCGGCCGTGGCCGTGCTGTCCGGGGCGCGCGCCGGTGTCAGTGTCGCCACCTACACTCCCAGCGAGGCCAAGGCCGCCATCACCGGTTCCGGTGTGGCCGACAAGAAGCAGATGACCACGATGGTGACCAAACTGTTGCGACTGGACGCACCGCCCAAGCCCGCCGACGCGGCCGACGCCCTGGCGTTGGCCATCTGTCACGTGTGGCGCGGCGGCACCCAGGCCCGTTTCGCGGCGGCCCGTGCCGCCCTGGACCGCAAGGGGACCCGCCGATGATCGCCAGCGTCACCGGCACCGTGCAAAGCGTCGGCACCGGCGCGGCCGTGGTCTCGGTCGGCGGGGTCGGCCTGTCGGTGCGCGTCACGCCCGCCGCCCTGGCCAACCTGCGCGTGGGGCGCGAGGCCACCCTGCACACCACCCTCGTCGTCCGGGAGGAATCCCTCACCCTGTACGGCTTCGCCCGCGCCGACGAACGCGACCTCTTCGAGCTGCTGCAGACCTCCAGCGGGGTCGGCCCCCGGCTGGCGCAGGCCGCGCTCACCGTGCACGCCCCGGGCGTGGTGAAACAGGCCATCGCCACCGGCGACACCACCACCCTGACCCGCATCCCCGGCGTCGGCAAGAAGGGCGCCGAGCGCCTCGTGCTGGAGCTGGCCGACAAGATCGGACCCGTCGGCGCCCCCGCCGCCGACTCCGTACCCCACGGCGACCGGCCCCCCGCCTGGCGCGACCAGGTCCAGCAGGGGCTCATCGCCCTGGGTTGGTCCACAAAGGAAGCGAACACTGCCGTCGCCCGGCTCGACACCCAGGTCGACGGCGGGGCCACCGACGTTCCCGGCCTGCTGAAGCAGGCGATCCGGCTGTTGGGTAAGAACTGATGGACGAATACGGCGAGGACCCGTACGAGCCCGACATCGTGTCGCCGCGCGCCCAGCCCACCGAGGCCGGCGCCGAGGCCGGGGTGCGTCCGGCCAAACTGGACGAACTGATCGGCCAGTCGCGGGTGCGCGAACAGCTCGAGCTGCTGCTGTCCGGCGCCAAGGGACGCGACGCCGCCCCCGACCACATCCTGCTGTCCGGCCCGCCCGGGCTCGGCAAGACCACCCTGGCCATGATCGTGTCCGCCGAACTCGGGGTGGCGCTGCGCCAGACCTCCGGGCCCGCCATCGAACGCTCCGGCGACCTGGCGGCCGTCCTCACCTCCCTGGGCCCCGGCGACGTGCTGTTCATCGACGAGATCCACCGCATCGCCCGCCCCGCCGAGGAACTGCTCTACACCGCCATGGAGGACTTCCGGGTCGACGTCATGGTCGGCAAGGGCCCCGGCGCCACCGCGATCCCGCTGGACCTCGAGCCGTTCACCCTGGTCGGCGCCACCACCCGCTCGGGCCTGCTCACCGGCCCGCTGCGCGACCGCTTCGGCTTCGTCGGCCAGCTCGACTTCTACGACACGCCCGACCTCGAGGCCATCGTCCACCGCACCGCCCGCATCCTCGCCGTCGAGATCACCGCCGACGGCGCCGCCGAGATCGCCGGGCGTTCCCGCGGCACCCCCCGCATCGCCAACCGGCTGCTGCGCCGGGTCCGCGACTTCGCGCAGGTCCGCGCCGACGGCGTCATCGACCGCGACATCGCGCACCGGGCGCTGGCCCTGTACGACGTCGACCGCATCGGCCTGGACCGCCTCGACCGCGCCGTGCTGTCGGCGCTGGTGGAGTCGTTCGGCGGCGGGCCGGTGGGGCTGACCACGCTGGCGGTGGCGGTGGGTGAGCAACCGGATACCGTGGAGGAGGTGTGCGAGCCGTACCTGGTCCGCGCCGGGCTGTTGGCCCGCACCCCGCGGGGACGCGTGGCCACCGTGCACGGCTGGCGCCACCTGGGCCGCACCCCGCCGGCGTCCTCGGCCGCGGGCGTGGCGCGGGCGGCGTTGTTCGACACCGAGACCCTCGACGACGACCAGGGATGACGCGCCGGTTGTGGTCGTGTTCACGTACTGATATTGGCAAGCTAAACTCCGCAGACGTTCCGTCAATCCGTTCGTCCGTCATTTGAAAGGCGCTGCACGTGCTTCTCCTCGCAGACAAGGCCCCGGTCCTCGCGGCCAAAGGTTCCAGCCTGAGCGGCCTGGTCATGCCAGGCATCATCATCCTGTTGATGGTGGCCATGTACTTCTTCATGATCCGGCCGCAGAACAAGAAGCGCCGCGAAATGATGGAGAAGCAGCGCCAGTCCGGTCCCGGCGACACCATCGTGACCATCGGCGGCCTGCACGCGACGATCATCGACGCCGACGATTCCACCGTGACCCTCGAGGTCGCTCCCGGCGTGATGTGCGTGTACGAACGCGCCGCCGTCGCGCGGGTCATCAGCGACGACGAGCCCACCACCGTCGACTCCACGGCCTCGGAGGCCTCCGAGGACTCCGAGCCCGCCGACGACGAGGAGCAGGTTCCCGCCAGCGCGGTCGTGGATCTCAAGGCGGACAAGAAGTCGGCCACGGACGGTACCCAGAACTGACACCCCCGCCACCGCGGTGCTCCCCTGGTGCCGCGGCGGCATGTCCGGCATCTAAGTAAGGAGAGTGGACGGCTGTGGCTCCAAAGCGGACAAAAGCGGCCCGGGGACGCAAGAGTGTCACCCGCAAACAACTGCGGGTGGCCCCGTACTTCGTGTCGCTAATCGTTGTCTTGGGGTTGGTGTGGCTGTCGGCAGTGGCCAGTGCCGGATTCACCAAGTTCCCCACCCCCAAGCTCGGCCTCGACCTGCAGGGCGGGGTCACCATGACCCTGAAGGCCTCGTTGCCCAACGGGGACGCCCCCGACCCCGACCGCATGGAGCAGGCCCGCCAGATCATCGAGAACCGGGTCAACGGCACCGGTGTGGCGGAGCCCGAGGTCTTCATCGACAACGGCAGGAACATCGTCGTCAACGTGGCGGGCAAGGACACCAAGCCCGACCAGCTGCGCCAGGTGGGTGCCCCGGCACAGCTGCGCTTCCGCGAGGTGCTGCAGGGCCCGCAGGAGGACTACACCGAGCAGAACCCGAAGGACTTCCAGAACTCCGGCAAGAACTCCGACGACAAGTCCGACTCCAAGTCGAGCGACTCCAAGATCGGCTCCTCGGACTCGCCGTCGGACTCCGGCAGCGGCTCCAGCTCGAGCTCCAAGCCGTCAAGCGACTCCTCGTCGTCGGCCGACAAGAACAACGGTGAGGACCCGGCGAAGGAAAACGCCAGCATCAAGAAGCAGCGCGCCGCGGTCTACAAGAAGATCAACGAGATGGGCAAGAAACAGGACCCCAAGCAGAAGCAGAAGCTGGTCGACATCGCCAAGAGCTTCGCCTCGCAGGCCGCGTCCATGGCGCAGCAGGGCCAGCCCATCACCAAGGACCAGATCAAGCAGTCCGGGCTGATGAAGACGTTGAAGCCCTTCGGCAAGTTGAAGCCGGACGAGGTGGCCGTGCTGCCGCCGAGCATGCAGCTGTACACGCCCACCATCGGCTGCGGCCAGCTCAACGGCCGCACCCCGGGCGCGGTGGCGGAGGTCAACGAGCAGGTCGTGGCGTGCAACCGTCCCAGCGACGCCGAGATCTCCCAGGCCAAGAAGGCCAAGAAGCCGGTGCCGTACGTGAAGTACCTGCTGGCCAAGGCCCGCGTCGTCGGCGAGGACGTCTCCTCGGCGGGCGTGCAGAGCGACCCGCAGCAGGCCGGCAAGTTCGCCGTGGGCCTGGACTTCAAGAGCAAGAGCACCAAGAAGTGGCAGTCGCTGGCCAACGACACGGTCGGCAAGAAGGTCGCCATCGTGCTGGACAACGAGGTGATCTCGGCCCCCGTGACCGAGCAGGGCGCCGGCAGCGGCGGCCAGGTGCAGATCTCCGGCGACTTCAGCTCCGACGACGCCAACCTGCTGGCCGAGCAGTTGAAGTACGGCTCGCTCCCGGCGTCGTTCACCGTGGAGACCATCGACGAGGTGTCGGCGACCCTCGGCCTGTCCCAGATGAAGGCGGGCATGTTGGCCGGCGGCATCGGCGTGGCCCTGGTGATCCTGTACTGCCTGGTGTACTACCGGGTGATGGGTCTGGTGGTGATCGCCAGCCTCGGCGCCTCCGGCGCGATCCTGTACCCCGCCATCGCGATGCTCGGCGCCCAGATCGGCTTCACGCTGACGTTGGCGGGTATCGCCGGATTCATTGTGGCCATTGGTATCACGGCGGACTCCTTTGTGGTCTTCTTCGAACGACTAAAGGACGAGATGAAGGAGGGCAGATCGACGCGCAGCGCCGTGCCGCGGGCGTGGACCCGGGCCAGGCGCACGATTCTGTCGGCCGACACCGTCCAGATCATCGGCGCCATCGTGCTGTACTTCCTGGCCATCGGCGTGGTGAAGGGCTTCGCGTTCACCCTGGGTCTATCGACCCTTGTGGACATCGCGGTGGTGTTCCTGTTCACCCACCCGCTGGTGTCGTGGCTGTCGCGCTTCCGCTTGCTGAACAACGAGAGCCTGTCGGGCCTGCACACCAAGCGGCGAAATTCCCCCGACGCCCCCGCCGGCGCCGTCACCCTGTCGAAGGAGTCGTAGTCCCGTGAGTTTTCGCGACACCCTGGGCCGGCTGTACAGCGGCGACACCAAGGTCAACTTCATCGGCAAGCGGCGGGCGTGGTACCTGGTGTCGCTGGTGCTGATGCTGGTGTGCGTCGGCGGCATGGGGCTGAGGAACTTCAACCTCGGCATCGAGTTCGTCGGCGGCACCCAGTTCCAGGCCACCGTGGTGCAAGGCATCAGCGCCGACCAGGTGCAAAAGACGGTGGAGTCGACCGGAGTCCAGGTCGCCTCCTCGCAGACGGCCGGCAGCGGTAGCGACGAGAAGTACATCGTCCACACCGACGGCGACCTGTCGAACAAGCAGCAGGAGAACATCAAGAAGGCGATGAGCGAGAAGCTGAAGGGCGAGGAGATCTCGGTCTCCAACGTCAGCTCCTCGTGGGGCTCCAGCGTCTCCCAGCAGGCGATCATCGCCCTGGTGGTGTCGCTGGTCCTGATCACCGCGTATCTGTGGTGGCGATACGAACGCAAGATGGCGGGGGCGGCGCTGATCGCGTTGGCTCACGACCTGGTGCTGACGGCGGGCATCTACGCCCTGGTCGGCTTCGAGGTCACGCCGTCCACTGTGGTTGGTATCCTGACGATCCTGGGCTACTCCCTGTACGACACGGTCGTGGTGTTCGACAAGGTGCACGAGAACACCCGCGACGTGTTCTCCCAGCAGCGCTTCACGTACGCCGACGGCGCCAACCTGGCCATCAACCAGACCCTGATGCGCTCCATCAACACCTCGCTGATCGGCCTGTTGCCGGTGGCGGGCCTGTTGTTCGTGGGCGCCGGGCTGCTGGGCGTGGGCACCCTGAAGGACCTGGCGCTGGTGTTGTTCGTCGGCATGCTGACCGGCGCGTACTCCTCGCTGTTCCTGGCCACCCCGCTGACGGTCGACTTCAAGCTGCGTGAGCCGCGGCTGAAGGAGCACACCCGCAAGGTGGAGTCGAAGCGGGCCGCCAGCGGCGAGTCCGACGTGGACGTCGCCGCCGCGGTGGAGAAGTCGGTCGCCGAGACCGAGGACGATGCCGAGACCGACGACGCCGACGAACCGGCGGAGGAGACGCCCCCGGTGCGTCCCAAGGCGATGAGCGGCGCCGGAGGCCCCCGCCCGGGGGCCAGGCCCGCGACCAAGCGCACCACCGCGAAGAAAAAGAAGAAGCGCTAGACGCCGAACAATCCGAAGGGGCCGCCGGGAACTCTCCCGACGGCCCCTTGGCATGCGAGTGGTTATCGGTCACCCATGCCCGTGACGTCCTTGATCTTCTCGGCGGCGGTGTCGATCTTGTCCTCGTACTTACCGCCGGTCTTCTCGTTGATGAAGTCGGCGCCCTTGTCGACCATGTTGTCGTTGCCGGCGTCCGCGCCCTTGGCCTGGCCCTTGGTCTCGGCCATCTTGCCTTCGGTCTTGCCCTTCATCTTCTCGACCTTGCCCTCGGCCTTGTCCTTGAGTTCTTCGAACTTGTCCGAGATACCCATGGTTGTGCCTCCTAAGCGGGTGTCGGAGTCACGTCCCACGCTAGGGCGCGACTCCTGCCGGCACAGCGAAACCCGCGAAAAAGGCTCACTCTGAGGCGTCGTCGTCCCCGGTGATCCGGTAGGCGTCGTACACGCCCTCCACCTTGCGCACCACCCGCAACAGGTGGTCCAGGTGTTTCGGGTCGGCCATCTCGAAGGTGAACCGCGACAGGGCCACCCGGTCGCGGGTGGTGGTGACCGTGGCCGACAGGATCGACACCCGCTCCTCCGACAGCGCCTGCGTGACGTCGGCCAGGAGCCGGTGCCGGTCCAGTGCCTCCACCTGCATCACCATGAGGAACGCCGAATCCGAGGTGGGACGCCACGACACGTCCACCAGCCGCTCCGGCTCGTCCTCGGCGCGGATCAGGTTCGGGCAGTCGCTGCGGTGCACGCTGATCACGTTGTAGCGGGTGACGAAGCCGATGATGTCCTGGTTGGGCACCGGGTTGCAGCAGCCCGCCAGCTTCACCGCGGCGTCTCCGGCCGACAGCCCCGCCACGATCACGGGCGCGTCAGGCGGCGTCTGACGGGACTTGGACTCGTCGGGCACCTCCGTCTCGGCGATGTCCTCCACGGCGCCCTCAGCGCCGCCGTAGCCCACCATGAGCCGCTGCACCACGTGCTGCGCCGACACCTGGTTCTCGCCGACGGCGGCGTACAGCGCCGACAGGTCGGGCAGGTGCTGCTCGCGGGCGATGGCGTTGAGCGCGTCGGTGGTGAGCATCCGCTGCAGGGGGAGCCCCTGGCGGCGCATGGCCGAGGTGATCGCGGTCTTGCCGTTTTCGATCGACTCCTCGCGGCGCTCCTTGTTGAAGTGCTGGCGGATCTTGGTGCGGGCGCGCGGCGACTTGACGAAGCTCAGCCAGTCCTGGCTGGGGTTGGGGTTGGGGCTGTTGGACGTGAAGATCTCCACGACGTCCCCGTTGGACAACGGCTCGTTGAGGGCGACCAGGCGGTCGTTGACCTTCGCGCCGATGCAGCGATGCCCGATGTCGGTGTGGACGGCGTAGGCGAAGTCCACCGGTGTGGCGCCGGCGGGAAGCGCGATGACGTCGCCGCGGGGCGTGAACACGTACGCCTCGGAGCTGGCCAGGTCGAAGCGCAGCGCGTCCAGGAACTCCGAGGGGTCGGCGGCCTCGCGCTGCCAGTCCAGCAGCTGACGCAGCCACGCCATCTCGTCGATGTGGGCGGGCGGCCCCGAAATGGTGGCGCCCTTGGTCTCCTTGTACTTCCAGTGCGCGGCGATGCCGTACTCGGCCGTGCGGTGCATCGCCCAGGTGCGGATCTGCATCTCCACGGGCTTGCCGGTGGGACCGATCACCGTGGTGTGCAGCGACTGATACATGTTGAACTTCGGCATCGCGATGAAGTCCTTGAACCGTCCCGGCACCGGCTGCCAGTTCGCGTGGATGACGCCGAGGGCGGCGTAGCAGTCGCGCTCGGAGTTCACCAGGATGCGGATGCCCACCAGGTCGTAGATGTCGGAGAAGTCGCGTCCCCGCACGATCATCTTCTGGTAGATCGAGTACAGGTGCTTCGGTCGCCCCGACACGGTGGCCTTGATGCGGGCCTCGCGCAGGTCGGCGCCGACCCGGTCGGTGACCTGCGCCAGCAGCATCTCGCGCTGCGGCGTGTGCTCGGCGACCAGCCGTCCGATCTCGGCGTAGCGCTTGCGGTACAGGGTCGCGAACGACAGGTCCTCCAGCTCCCACTTGATGGTGTTCATGCCCAGGCGGTGGGCGAGCGGGGCGAGGATCTCCAGGGTCTCGCGGGCCTTCTGCTCCTGCTTGGCGGCGGGCAGGAAGGTCAGGGTGCGCATGTTGTGCAGCCGGTCGGCGAGCTTGATGACCAGGACGCGGGGGTCCTTGGCCATGGCCACCACCATCTTGCGGATGGTCTCGGCCTTGGCGGCGTCGCCGAGCTTCACCTTGTCCAGCTTGGTGACGCCGTCGACCAGCAGCGCCACCTCGCCGCCGAAGTCGGCGGTGATCTCCTCGAGCGTGTGGTCGGTGTCCTCGACGGTGTCGTGCAGCAGCGCCGCCACCAGCGTGGTGGTGTCCATGCCGAGCTCGGCGAGGATCGACGCCACGGCCAGGGGGTGCGTGATGTACGGGTCGCCGGACTTCCGATACTGTCCGTTGTGGAGGCGCTCGGCGGTCGCGTAGGCCCGCTGCAGCAGCCGCACGTCGGTGCGGGGGTGCGAGGCGCGGTGCGTGGCCACCAGGGGCTCCAGCACCTCGGGCATCTGCGGCGCCTGCCACGGCGTGTTGAACCGGGCCAGCCGGGCCCGCATCCGGCGTCCCGTGGGCGTGGAAGCGAGCCCGCCGCGCCCGTTACCGTTGCCGTTTCCGGGCACGGTGGGCTCGACCGGCTTGGCGCCGTCGTGGTCTTCTCCCGACACGGTCTTCTCGCCTGCCACCTACGCAGCTCCTCAACACCTCAAGGTTGAAAGCCCATCGTAGTGCGCGGGTGGAGCGATCGGCGATCGCCACGGGATGTGGCGACCGCCCGGGGCCGATGGATTTAACCCATGCCACCCATCTGCTGTTGCTGCTGCTGAAGTTGTTCTTCCTTGGAGAGCCAGGCCTTCTTCTTGGCGATCTTCTTCACCACGTCGAGACCGGAGGTCACCTTGCCCAGGATGGTGTAGTCGGGCTTGAGGTAGGTGTCCTTGTAGACGATGAAGAACTGGCTGCCGTTGGAGTCGGGCTGGCTGGGGTTGGCCATGGCGATGGTGCCCGCCAGGTAGTTGGCCTTCGGCGACTTGCCCGCCTTCTTGTCCTTCTTGGACTGGTCCTTGGCGGTGTCCTTGGGGAAGTTCTCGTCCTTGGTGACGTAGGTGGGGCCGCCCTGGCCGGTTCCGGAGGGGTCGCCGCACTGCAGCACGTAGATGTTGGCGGTGGTCAGCCGGTGGCACTTGGACTTGTCGAAGAAGTTCTTGCCGACCAGGTAGTTGAAGCTGGCGGCGTTGCAGGGGGCCTTGGAGTCGTCGATGTCGATCTTGATGGTGCCCTGCGACAGCTTGATGGTCCAGTGCTGGACGCCGGTGTCGGGCTTCTTGCCGTTGCCCGGGGTGCCGACGTTCTTCAGATGCTTGTTGGCCTTGACCTCGTCCTTGGACGACTTCTTGTACGTGCAGCTGACGCTGCCGGCCGAGGTCGCGGCGGGCTTGGACATCGACATGTCCTTCACCAGCACCTTGTCCTTGGGGTGGCCGTCGTCGGCGACCACGCGCCCGTCGGTCTTCTTGTCGGCGGAGTCGCTGGACACCGCGTTGCTGATCACCTTGAAGAAGAAGAATCCGATGCCGCCCAGCACCGCGACGGCGAGGATGGTCGCCAAGGTGACCTGTACCCGGCGCTTGCGCTTGGCGGCGGCGGCCTTTTCGGCCATCCGCGCCTCCAGTTTGGCGCGCGCGGCCTCTCGCTTGTCTCGCGGTTGTGCCACCGAAGGTCTCCGATCGTGCGTGGTTGGTGATGTGAGGGGTGGGTCGTCTACTTCTTGCTGCTCGAGGATTCCTTGCCCGACGGCGAGGACGACGAGGACTTGCTGGCGCTGGAGCTCGGCGACGGCGAGGAGGAGTGGCTCGCCGAGGTGCTGTGGTCGGACTTCGGCGTGGACTTGTCGTGGCCGTCGAACACGCCCATGAACCAGGCCACGCCCACACCGACGAGAAGCACGATGAGCACGCCGACGCCCGCCTTGATCTGGCGGCCGCGGCGCACCGACGCCGCACGGCGGGCCAGTTGGCGCTCGTATTTGGCCCGCGCGAGCTCGCGCGCCCTCGCCTTGCCCTTGCTGGAGGTCACCTGCCGATACCCCTTTGACGCATTGTCGCTTCGTGAACCGGGTCGGTTCTGGTGGCGCAGTTTATACGCCAAACCCAAGTGCGCTCACGCGACGGTGGTGGGTACGCTGAGCCCCGCAAGGCCGGAAAGGCCGGATAAACCGGGCGGAATAGGACGAAACGGTGCTGATCGAGGGCCTGACGGCCGAGGCATTCGCCACAAATTGTTATGTGGTCGCGCCCCGGGCGGGCGGGGAGTGCGTCGTCGTCGATCCCGGGATCGGGGTCGGTCCCCGCCTGGACGCGGTGCTGGAGCACCACGGGCTGCGCCCGGTGGCCGTCGCCCTCACCCACGGGCACCTCGACCACACCTTCTCGGTGACGCCCGTGTGCGGCGCGCGGGACATTCCCGCCTACATTCACGCCGCCGACGTCCACCAGCTCGCCGACCCGCTGTCGGGCCTGACTCCGGACCTGGTGGCCGCGATCGGCGGCCAGCTGGAGTGGACCGAGCCCGAGGCGATCGCCGAGCTGCCCGACAACGGCGTGATCACCCTGGCGGGCCTGGAGATCACCGTCGACCACGCGCCCGGCCACACCCCGGGATCGGTGCTGTTCCGGCTTCCCGGCGGCGAGGACGCCGCGCCGTACTGCCTGTCGGGGGACGTGTTGTTCGCCGGTTCCATCGGCCGCACCGACTACCCCGGCGGCGACCCGGCGGCCATGGACGACTCGCTGCGCACCAAGATCCTGCCGCTGGACGACGACACCGTGGTGCTTCCCGGGCACGGGCCGCGCACCACCATCGGCGACGAGCGCCGCACCAACCGCTTCCTGCGACAGGTCGATGAGGGCCATATGCGGGCACCGACGCGCGGAAACTAGCCCGCCGGTGCCGAGCGCCGCCCACCCATCGATTCGTCCACAGGAGACATATCCATGAGCCGTCCCGCGCCCCTGTCCGGGTTTCCCGAACTGCTTCCCGAGCAACGCATCGTCGAACAGAAGGTGGTCGCCAAGCTCGCCCGCACCTTCGAACTGCACGGTTTCGCCTCCGTCAACACCCGCGCCGTCGAGCCGCTGGATCAGCTGCTGCGCAAGGGAGAGACGTCCAAGGAGGTGTACGTGCTGCGTCGCCTCCAGGCCGACGCGGAGTCGGCCGACGCCGGCCTGGGCCTGCACTTCGACCTGACCGTGCCGTTCGCGCGCTACGTGCTGGAGAACGCCGGAAAACTGCAGTTTCCCTTCCGCCGCTACCAGATCCAGCCGTGCTGGCGCGGCGAACGGCCCCAGGAGGGGCGCTTCAGGGAGTTCTGGCAGGCCGACATCGACATCGTCGACCGCGACACCCTGCCGACGCACTACGATGTGGAGATCCCGCTGGTGGTGGGCGACGCGCTGCGGTCGCTTCCCTTGCCGCCCATGACGATCCACACCAACAACCGCAAGCTGTCGCAGGGCTTCTACCGGGGCCTGGGCATCGACGACCCGGCCGAGGCGATCCGCGCCATCGACAAGATCGACAAGATCGGCCCGTCCGGCGTGGCCACGCTGTTGGCCGACAACGTCGGCGCCACCGACGACCAGGTGAAGGCGTGCCTGGCGCTGGCCGACATCTCCAGCGACGACGCGTCCTTCGTGGACGACGTGCGGGCCCTGGGCGTCAGCGATCCCCTGCTGGACGAGGGGCTCGAGGAGCTGGCCGCGGTGGTGGAGGGCGCCGCCGCGCAGCACCCCGGCCTGGTGAAGGCCGACCTGCGGATCGCCCGCGGCCTGGACTACTACACCGGCACCGTCTACGAGACCTTCATGTCCGGTTACGAGAACCTGGGCGCGGTGTGCTCGGGCGGCCGCTACGACAACCTGGCCAGCGAGGGCAAGTTCCGCTTCCCCGGCGTGGGCATCTCGCTGGGGGTGTCGAGGATCCTGGTGCCGCTGTTGGGATCCGGCGCGCTGCGGGCGACCCGCCCGGTGCCCACGTGCGTGTTGGTGGCGCTGGCCGACGACGACGCCCGGCCGCGCTCGCGCGAGCTGGCGCGGCGGCTGCGCGAGCGCGACATCGCCTGCGAGGTGGCGCCGTCCCCGCAGAAGTACGGCAAGCAGATCCGCTTCGCCGAGCGGCGCGGGATTCCGTTCGTGCTGTTCGATTCCGGCGACGGCGTCACGGAGATGCGCGACATCCGTTCGGGGGAGCAGGTCGCCGTCGACGTCGACACCTGGGCCCCGCCCGCCGGCGACGCCCGCCCCGACATCGTCGCGGGGGACCGACCGACATTAATCGCTGATTTGTAACGTTTATATATCTAAAGAGTGCAATAAATATCTGGTCACACTCTTTACAGTTGTCGCCGGGCTTTCCATACTGAGCGCGAACGATCCCTCCCTGACTGGAAGGCCCGGCAATGACCAGCACCGCAGCACACTCGCAACCCCTGTCCGACACCACGACCGCCGCCCCGCCCGCGTGGCGCCCGGGACCGGTGGCCCGCCTCACCCTCGCGGTGGCCCGGATCTGTCTGGGATGGATCTTCCTGTGGGCCTTCGTGGACAAGATGTTCGGCCTGGGGTACGGCACGCCCGCCTCCGGCGCGTGGATCCACGGCGCCAGCCCCACCGCCGGATACCTCGGCGGCGTCAGGGGCAGCTTCGCGCACCTGTTCTCGTCCATGAGCGGGCAGGCGTGGGCCGACTGGCTCTACATGGTCGGCATGGGCGGCCTGGGCGTGGCCTTCGTCCTGGGCATCGGCATGCGCGTCGCCTCGATCGGCGGGATCGCGCTGTTGGGCATGCTGTGGCTGTCGTCGCTGCCCCTGGACACCAACCCGTTCATGGACCAGCACCTGGTCTACCTGGTCACGGCCTTCGCGCTGACGGCCTGCCGCGCCGGCGACACCCTGGGCCTGGGGAAGTGGTGGGCAGGGACCGGCCTGGTGCGGGCCCTGCCCTTCCTGCGTTGAGGAAACGCCCTACAGGTTCTTGATGCACAGCACGAAGCGCGGCGTCTGGCTCGGGTCCAGAATGTACAACGTGTAGTCGTAGTCGGCGCTGACGGCCTCGCATTCCTTGGCCGCCGCCTCCTGCGTGTTGTCGGTGCTGGCCGGGTCGTCGATCCGCTTGTTGATCTGGCCGTACGCACTGGGGTCGGAGCAATCGACCTTCTTGGTGTCGGCGACGTCGGAGGGGTTGTCGACGCAGTCGCCCTCCTGCGCGTACAGCGGCGAATCCCCGGAGCTGTCGGAGGAGTACGGGTCGGAACTGGGCAGTTCCTCCGAAGACGACGACTCCGACGACGAGCTGGACGACTCCGACGAGGAATTGTCGTCGGCGGAGTTGTGACCAACGCTCCTGAGCAGGAAGAAACCGCCGACACCCAGGGCGATGACCACCACCACGACGGCACCGATGATCAGTGCGATCTTTCCGCCGTTGTTGGACGGCGGCTGCTGCGGGGGCATGAATCCGCCGCCCATGTCGGGCGGGGGAGGAGGCCCGAAACCGCCGCCGCCCCCGGGCTGCCCCAGCGGGGGGCCGTACGGGTCGGCGGGGTAACCCCCGGGCCCGCTGGTGGGCGCGTACGGGTCGGACGACCCCGGCCACCCGGGCTGGGCGGACACCGGGTCGGGCCCCGGTGGCGGCGGGTATTGTCCCGGCTGGAACGACGGGGGCTGCTGGCCGGGCTGTTGCGAGTAGTCCGGCGGAGGGTACGACATTTGCCTGCTCCCAGAAATAACGTCTTTGAGGTTCGGGGGCTCACTGTAACGCGGTGCTGTAACCGGTGCCGAGGCTTGCGCACATGTCGATTCATGGACGGCACGACTTGGGGAGACAAGCAACGACCCCGGGGGCGTGAACCCCCCGGGGCCGAATCGTAAGTGACTACTCTGCGATCACGAAACGTCGGTGGTGCAGATGAACCAGTCGAACGGTCCGGAGTCCTGCGGCTCGCTGAAGTAGCTCTTGGCGTTGTCGCTACAGACCTCGGCCGAGGCGTCCGTCGGGTCGTTGGTGCTCGTCTGCGGTTTCTCCTTGGCGTCGGTGATCTTGTACTTCGCCGACGGGTCGGAGCAGTCCACGATCTGGAAGTACTCCGAGGTGTCGGAGGCCCAGCAGTCGCCGACCTGACCGGGCATCTCGCCGTACTTCGCGGTCTTGATGTCGAGCGGGTCCAGACACAGCAGCCAGTCGAGGCCGCCGCCGTGGCTGTTCTCCTGATACATGTAGGTCGCCGCGGCGGTGCCGTCGCACGCCTTGGAGGCGGCCTTTTCCGCGTCGGTCTCGGTGGGGTCGTCGTCGCGCCCCACCACCTTGAAGTAGGCGTCCTTGGCGGAGCACTTCACGACCGTCACGTCGCTGGCGTCGGTGGACACCTTGCTGGAGAACTTGGTCGTGCAGTCGCCCTTGTCGGCGACCTCGGTGTCACCGGTGGCCTCGGCGACGCCGTCGTCGAGCACCACACGCAGCAGGACCTTGCCGGCGAACACCAGCACGAGCACGACGATCACGGCGATGATGCCGCCGATCGTCTTGCCGACCTTCTTACCACCGCTGGGTGGGGGAGGAACGGGTCCGCCGGCCTGGGGATTGCTGGGGAAACCGCTGGGCTGCTGCCCGTAGGGCTGGCCGCCGCCGGGCTGGGGGTTGCTGGGGAAACCGCTGGGAGTGCCCCCGGCGGGGCCGGGCGGGGGAGGTGCCGGTTGTCCGTATCCGTTGTTGGCGTACGGGTCCGGCTGTTGGGGGTAGCCACCCTGGTAGGGCGGTGGCTGGGTCATATTCTTCTCCGTTGTCGTTCTTGCTGGTGTCGGTGCGAAACAGGGGTTGGTTGGGGTGCACGCGACACGCCGAGATTAGTAGTGCCGGATCAGTAATCGGATCGTGGCCTGAGCATCGAAATGCCCGAATTTCGGGATCAACTGTTCGCCGGCGTGGTGCTTCGCCTACACTGGTACGACTACGGGCCGACGTCGTCCCGGCAAATCCCCAGCTCACACCGGATATACCGGCTCTTTACGGTGTGCGCGCCAGCGACGTTGAAGGAGGCTCGACCGCGTGCGTTTTTCCGTACCCTCTGATCCCCGCCGAGCCGGGGGCCTGTATCGCGACGCCTTCGAACACGATTCCTGCGGTGTGGCCTTCGTCGTGGACTCCTCCGGACGCCGCGCCCACCGCATCGTGGAGGCCGGGCTGTCCGCGCTGTGCCGCATGGAGCACCGCGGCGCCTCGGGCGCCGACCCGGACTCCGGGGACGGCGCGGGCATCATGGTGCAGATCCCCGACGCGTTCTACCGCGCGGTGGTCGACTTCGGGCTCCCCGCCGCGGGCCACTACGCCACCGGCCTGGTGTTCACCCGCGGCGACGACGCCGGGGACGTGCGCGGCGTCATCGACAAGTACGCGGTCGCCGAGGCGGCCCTGGTGCTGGGCTGGCGTCGGGTCCCGGTGGACCCCGACTGCCTGGGCGCGACCTCCCGGGAGGCGATGCCGCAGGTGTGGCAGGTGTTCCTGGTCGCCGACGACCCGGCGGTGTCGGGCGTGGAGCTGGACCGGGTGGCCTTCGCGGTGCGCAAGCAGGCCGAGCGGGAGCTGCGGGAGCGCGACACGGGCGCGGCGGTCATCTCGCTGTCGTCCCGCACGGTTGTCTACAAGGGAATGTTGACGCCGGGCCAGCTGGGCGCCTTTTACCCGGACCTGCGCGACGAGCGGCTGGACAGCGCCATGGCGCTGGTGCACAGCCGCTTCTCCACCAACACCTTCCCGTCGTGGCCGCTGGCGCACCCGTACCGCATGGTGGCGCACAACGGCGAGATCAACACGATCCGCGGCAACCGCAACTGGATGCAGGCCCGCCAGGCGCTGCTGGCCACCCCGGCGATCCACGGCCGCCTGAAGCGGCTGTATCCGGTGTGCACGCCCGGCGCCTCCGACTCGTCGAACTTCGACGAGGTCGTGGAGCTGTTGCACCTGAGTGGACGGTCGTTGCCGCACGCGATGCTGATGATGATCCCCGAGGCCTGGGAATCCAACGCCACCATGGACCCCAAGCGCCGGGAGTTCTACCGCTTCCACGCGTCCATGATGGAGCCGTGGGACGGCCCGGCCTGCGTGGCCTTCTCGGACGGAACGGTGATCGGCGCGGTCCTGGACCGCAACGGGCTGCGCCCGGCGCGCTGGTGCCGCACCGTCGACGGCCTGGTCGTGCTGGCCAGCGAATCGGGCGTGGTGGACCTGGACGACGCGTCCATCGTCGAGAAGGGACGCCTCACCCCGGGCCGGATGTTCCTGGTGGACACCGCCGCGGGCCGCATCGTCGGCGACGACGAGATCAAGGACGCCCTGGCCGCCGAGAACCCCTACGCCGACTGGACCCACGCCGGCCTGGTGCATCTCGACTCGCTGCCGGAGCGCGAGCACATCGTCTACACCCACGACTCGGTGCGCCGCCGCCAGCGCGTCTTCGGCTACACCTCGGAGGAGCTGCGGATGCTGATGGCGCCGATGGCCTCCGCCGGCGCCGAACCCGTGGTGTCGATGGGAACCGACACCCCGCCCGCCGGGCTGTCGCGGCGCCCGAAGCTGCTGTACGACTACTTCACCCAGCTGTTCGCGCAGGTCACCAACCCGTCGCTGGACTCGATCCGGGAAGAGCTGGTGACGTCCCTGGGCGTCACCATCGGCCCCGAGCACAACCTGTTGGAGCCGTCGGCGGCGTCGTGCCGCCAGATCGAACTGTCCTATCCGGTCATCGACAACGACGAACTGGCCAAGATCCTGTCCATCGACGCCGACGGCGACATGCCCGGATTCAAGGCGGTGCGGGTGTCGGGGCTGTACAAGGCCCGGCACGGCGCCGGCGGCATGAAGGCCCGGCTGGTGGAGATCTGCCGCCACGTGTCGGAGGCCATCGAGGACGGCGTGCGGATCCTGGTGCTGTCGGACCGCGACTCCACCCGCGACCTGGCGCCGATCCCGTCGCTGCTGCTGACCGCCGCGGTGCACCAGCACCTGGTGCGCGAACAGACCCGCACCCAGGTGGCGCTCGTGGTGGAGACCGGCGACTGCCGCACCGTCCACCACGCGGCGGTGCTGTTGGGGTACGGAGCGGCCGTCATCAACCCGTACCTGGCGTTTGAGTCCATCGAGGACATGGTCGCCACCGGCGCGCTGGACGCCGAACCGGCGCAGGCGGTGCGCCGCTACGCCGCCGGCCTGTGCAAGGGCGTGTTGAAGATCATGTCCAAGATGGGCATCTCGACGGTGTCGTCGTATTGCGGCGCACAGGTTTTCGAGGCGCTCGGCCTGGACGAGCGCTTCACCGGGCGCTATTTCACCGGCACCGAGTCGCGGCTGGGCGGCGCGGGACTCGACGTGATCGCCGCCGAGGTCGAGCAGCGCCATCGCCGCGCCTTCGACGACACCGGAAGCGAACTGGACTCCGGCGGCGACTACCAGTGGCGCCGCGACGGAGAGGTCCACCTGTTCAACCCCGAGACGGTGTTCCTGCTGCAGCACTCCACCCGCTCCGGGCGCTACGACGTGTTCAAGAAGTACACCTCCACGGTGGACGCACAGACCCGCGACGGCGGCAGCCTGCGGGGCCTGCTGGAGCTCGCCGCCGACGGGGGCGAGGCCATCCCGCTGGACGAGGTGGAGCCGGTCGAGGCGATCCTGCGGCGCTTCTCCACCGGCGCGATGTCGTACGGCGCCCTGTCGTCCGAGGCTCACGAGACCCTGGCGATCGCGATGAACCGCCTGGGCGGCAAGTCCAACAGCGGCGAGGGCGGCGAGTCGATCGACCGCCTCGACGACCCCGAGCGGCGCAGCGCGATCAAGCAGGTCGCCTCGGGCCGCTTCGGCGTGACCAGCCGCTACCTGGTCAGCGCCGACGACATCCAGATCAAGATGGCGCAGGGCGCCAAGCCCGGCGAGGGCGGCCAGCTGCCGGGCAACAAGGTGTATCCGTGGATCGCCGAGACCCGCCACGCCACCCCCGGCGTCGGACTGATCTCGCCGCCGCCCCACCACGACATCTACTCCATCGAGGACCTGGCACAGCTGATCCACGACCTCAAGCACGCCAACCGGCGCGCCCGCGTCCACGTCAAGCTGGTGTCCGAAGTGGGCGTCGGCACCGTGGCGACCGGGGTGGCCAAGGCGCACGCCGACGTCATCCTGATCTCCGGACACGACGGCGGCACCGGCGCCGCCCCCGCCAACTCGGTGAAGCACGCCGGCGCCCCCTGGGAGATCGGCCTGGCCGAAACCCAACAGACGTTGCTGCGCAACGGTTTGCGCGACCGGGTGAGCCTCCAGGTCGACGGGGCCATGAAGACCGGACTGGACGTGGTGATCGCGGCGCTGCTGGGTGCCGAGGAGTACGGTTTCGCCACCGCGCCGCTCATCGTGTCCGGCTGCGTCATGATGCGGGTGTGCCACCTGGACACCTGCCCGGTCGGGGTGGCCACCCAGAACCCGAAGCTGCGCGAGCGCTTCAACGGAAGCCCCGAGTTCGTGGAGAACTTCTTCACCTACATCGCCAGCGAGGTCCGCGAGCACCTGGCGGCCCTGGGACTGCGCAGCCTCGACGAGGCCGTGGGCCGCGTCGACCTGCTGCGCCGCCGCGCCGTCGAGACCGGCGGCAAGGCCGCGGGCCTCGACGTGTCGGCGCTGCTGTGGAGCCCGCCGCTGGCCGACGGCGCCGCGCGCCGCCGCACCCGCGACCAGGATCACCGCATCGACGCCACCCTGGGCCAGCGACTGGTCGAGTGGGCCGAACCGGCGCTGTCGCGCGGCGCCCCGGCCGCCATCGAGCTGCCGGTGTCCAATACCGACCGTTCGGTGGGGACGCTGCTGGGCGCCGAGGTGACCCGGCGCTGGCCCGATGGCCTGGACGACAACACGATCGAGGTGACCCTGCGCGGCACCGCCGGTCAGTCGCTGGCGGCGTTCCTGCCGCGCGGCGTCACGGTGCGGCTCGTCGGCGACGCCAACGACTATGTCGCCAAGGGACTGTCGGGCGGCCGCGTCGTGGTGCGCCCGTCCGCGAACGCCGCGTTCGCCGCGGGCGACAACGTGATCGCCGGCAACACCCTGCTGTACGGCGCCACCTCCGGCGAGCTGCTGTGCGCCGGACGGGCCGGCGAGCGGTTCGGGGTGCGCAACTCCGGCGCCCACGCCGTGGTGGAGGGTGTCGGCGACCACGGCTGCGAGTACATGACCGGCGGCGTGGTGGTGGTGCTGGGCGAGACCGGACGCAACTTCGCCGCGGGCATGTCCGGCGGCTGCGCCTACGTGCACCGCCTCGACCCGCTCAAGGTCAACGACGCGCTGGTCGACCTGGACCCGATGGGCGCCAGCGACATCGCCGTCGTCCACAAGCTACTGTCCACCCACCACCGCGAGACGGGATCGACGGTGGCCGCCGACCTGCTGTCGCGGTGGCCGCGCGCCGCCGGCGGCTTCACCAAGGTGATCCCCGTGGAGTACAAGCGGGTGCTGGAACAGGCCGAACTGGACGAAGCCGAGCGACAGGAGGCCCGACATGGCTGACGCGAAGGGATTCATGAAGCACCCCCGCGCCAACCCGCCCCGCCGGCCGGTGCCGGTGCGGCTGCTCGACTGGCGCGAGGTATATGAGACCGGCGATCCCGCCGAGCTGCGCGAACAGGCTTCGCGCTGTATGGACTGCGGGATTCCCTTCTGCCACAACGGTTGCCCGCTGGGCAACAAGATCCCGGAGTGGAACGACCTGGTGCGCTCCGGCCGCCTCGACGCCGCGGCGGTGTCCCTGCACTCCACCAACAACTTCCCGGAGTTCACCGGGCGGCTGTGCCCGGCGCCGTGCGAGGCCGCGTGCGTCCTGGACATCGCCGACGACCCCGTGGCCATCAAGCGCGTCGAGTCCGACATCGCCGACCACGCCCTGGCCGACGGCGCCGTCCCGCGCCCGGCCGGGCACTCCACGGGCAGGTCGGTGGGGATCGTGGGTTCGGGCCCGGCGGGCCTGGCCGCGGCGCAACAGCTGGCCCGCGCCGGTCACGCCGTGACCGTGTACGAACGCGACGACGCCGTCGGAGGCCTGCTGCGCTACGGGATCCCCGACTTCAAGCTCGAAAAGCGCCACGTGGACCTCCGGGTGGAGCAGCTGCGCGGCGAGGGCGTGGACTTCGTGTGCGACTGCGAGATCGGCGTCGACGTGTCCATGCGGGACCTGCGGTCGCGCCACGACGCCGTCCTGTTGGCGACCGGCGCCCTGGAGGCCCGCGACACCGATGTGGACGGTCGCGGTCTGGGCGGGGTCCACCTGGCCATGGACCATCTGGTGGGGGCCAACCGGGTGGTGGCGGGCCGGGCGCCGTTCGCGCCGGTCGACGCGCGCGGCAAGCACGTCGTCATCATCGGCGGCGGCGACACCGCGGCCGACTGCGTCGGCGTGGCGCACCGCCAGGGCGCGGTCTCGGTGACCCAGCTCGACCTGTACCCCGAGCCGCCCTCCCGCCGCGTCGACTCCCGCGACCCGTGGCCGGTGTGGCCCACCGTGTTGCGCAACTACCCCGCCCACGAGGAGGGCGGCCGCCGCGTGTTCGCCACCGCGGCGTTCTCCTTCATCGGCGACGACCGACACCACGTGCGGCACATGCGCGTCAACGAGGTCACCGTCGACAAGAGCGGCGGCCGCCGGACCGTCACCCCGGTGCCCGGCACGACCCGCGACCTGCCGTGCGACCTGGTGCTCCTGGCCATCGGCTTCGCAGGAACCGAGGAGCAGCCCCTGCTGCGCCAGTCGCGCCTGTCGCGCCGCGGCGGCGTCATCGACTGCGGCGACGACTGGCAGACCGACGCCGAGGGCGTGTTCGTCGCCGGCGACGCCCACCGGGGCGCCTCCCTCATCGTGTGGGCGATCGCCGAGGGCCGCGCCGCCGCGGCGGCCATGCACCGGTACCTCGGCGGCGCCCGGCCGCTCCCGTCCCCAGTGGAGGCCGACGCGCGCCCGCTGGCCGCCTAGGGTCTGTCGGCGTGGGTCTTCGTGCGGCGAGAAGTCCTGGACCGAGGCCGACGACAACGCCGCCAGGCGAAGCGTCCAGGGACTTCGGCTCGCTTGCGAGTCGAAGCATGAAGCAGAGCGCGGACTGCCGAGATGACCCGCGGGACGGACCCCAAGGTCTGGTGGGCAATCACGCCCGTCGAACGGTTACGGTGGCCTCGTGTCAAGCGACCACGGTGACCTCCCGCCCGACGACAACGGTGGCGACGACAACGATCACACCGACGCCTCGCGGCGCGACATGTTGGCCGCCCGCGAGACCCTGGACAGGGTGCGCCGTGAAATGCCGTTCCGCAAGGCGCTGTGGGGTTTCCGGCTCTACTACATCGGCGTGTTGTCCAGTGTGGGCGCGGCCCTGGTGACCTGCTTCGGCGGCCCCGACGCCGCGATCGTCGTCATCCCCGTCGGGCTGCCGCTGGGCGTGGCCGGTTACCTGTACGGCTACCTCCTGCTGAAGAGCGAGCTGCGGGCGTTCATGGCCGACGCGTCGTCCGAGGTGTGGCATTCCCGGCGCGATCGCAAGAACGTCTGGCAGCTGTCCATCCTGCGGGACTCCTTCATGGGAAGACTGCGCGATGAGCCTTAACCTGCGTTAACGTACCGCCCGCGTGAATCGGCCGACATTTTTGTGGACTAGGGTCTTGTTACGTGAATCGACGCGCCAAGATCGTTTGCACTCTCGGACCAGCCACCGCCACCCCCGACCGCGTACGCGGCCTCGTCGAGGCCGGAATGGACGTGGCACGGCTCAACTTCAGTCACGGCACCCATGCCGACCACGAATCCGTGTACCGCATGGTGCGCAAGGCCGCCTCCGACGCCGGACGCGGCGTGGGCATCCTCGCCGACCTCCAGGGGCCCAAGATCCGGCTGGAGACCTTCGCCGAGGGCCAGGTGGAGTGGAACACCGGCGACCACGTCGTCATCACCTCCGAGGACGTGGAGGGCACCGCCAAACGCGTCGGCGTCACCTACAAGAAGCTGCCCGAGGAGGTGCACGCCGGCGACCGGCTGCTGGTCGACGACGGGCGGCTCGTCCTGGAGGTCATCGACGTCGACGACACCGACATCCAGTGCCTGGTGGTCGAGGGCGGCCCCGTATCCAACCACAAGGGACTGTCGCTGCCGAACGTCGCCATCAGCGTCCCCGCCATGTCCGAGAAGGACTCCGAGGACCTGCGCTTCGCGCTTCGCCTCGGCGTCGACCTCGTGGCGCTGTCGTTCGTGCGCGCCGAAAGCGACGTCGAACCCGTCCGCGCCATTATGTCCGAAATGGATGTTCGGCGCCCGGTGCTGGCCAAGGTCGAAAAGCCCGAGGCCGTGGAGCGCCTGGAATCCATCGTGCTGGCCTTCGACGGCGTCATGGTCGCCCGCGGCGACCTCGGCGTCGAACTGCCGCTGGAACAGGTGCCGCTGGTCCAAAAGCGCGCCGTCCAGATGTGCCGCGAGAACGCCAAACCCGTCATCGTGGCCACCCAGATGCTCGACTCCATGATCAACAACGCCCGCCCCACCCGCGCCGAGACCTCCGACGTCGCCAACGCCGTCCTCGACGGCGCCGACGCCGTCATGCTGTCCGGCGAGACCAGCGTCGGCAAGTACCCCGTCGGCACCGTGCGCACCATGGCCCGCATCGTCGAATCCATCGAGTCGGGGGAATTCACCGCCCCGAAGCTCGAACATGACCCCCGCACCCAGGGCGGCGCCCTCACCTCGGCGGCCTCCCGGGTCGCCCGCGCCGTCGACGCCAAGGCCCTGGTCGCCTTCAGCCAGACCGGCGACACGGTGCGCAGGCTGTCGCGCCTGCACTGCCCCCTGCCGCTGCTGGCCTTCACGCCCGAGGACACCACCCGCAGCCAGCTCGCCCTGTCGTGGGGCGTCGAGGCGTATCTGGTGCCGTTCGTCCACCACACCGACGAGATGTTCGAGCAGGTCGACGGCGCCCTGGTGGAGCTCGGCAAGGCCCGCGAGGGTGACCTGGTCGTCATTGTCGCCGGTTCCCCTCCCGGCACCCCCGGTTCGACAAATACCCTTCGGGTACATCGCATCGGATTGGCGGACATGGATTGAGCGAGATTCTCACCGGACAGTCGGCAGTGGACGAGCTGCTGAACGTCCTGGACCTGGAGGCCATCGAGGTCAACATCTTCCGCGGCATCGGCCCGCGGGTGTCGCCGCAGCGGGTGTTCGGCGGCCAGGTCGCCGGCCAGGCGCTGGTCGCCGCGGGCCGCACCGTCGAGGGCGACCGGCGGGTGCACTCGCTGCACGGCTACTTCGTGCGCCCCGGCGACTCCACCAAGCCCATCGTGTACGAGGTGGACCGCATCAGGGACGGGCGGTCGTTTTCGGTGCGGCGCGTCGTCGCGGTGCAAAACGGCCACACCATCTTCTTCATGTCCGCGTCGTTCCACACGGGGGAGGACGGCCTGGAACACTCCGAGGCCGAACCCGCCGACGTCCCCGAGCCGACCTCGGTGCCGAATCTCGCCGCCAGCCTCGCCGACCACCCCGACCGCCTCGAGGTGTGGGGACGCGTGCCGCGCCCCATCGACGTGCGCTACGTCGGCGAGTCGGGGTACGCCGTGCACGGCGAACGCGAGGCCGGAAACCAACAGCGCGTGTGGATGCGGGTGGACGGGAAGCTGCCCGACGACCCGCTGCTGCACGTGTGCGTGCTGACCTACGCCAGCGACCTCACCCTGCTGGACACCGTGCTCAACCGCCACGGCGAGGTGTGGGGCGCGGGCGGATACCTCGGCACCAGTCTCGACCACGCCATGTGGTTCCACCGCCCCTTCCGCGCCGACGAATGGTTCCTGTTCGACTCCACCAGCCCGTCGGCCTCGGCGGGCCGCGGCCTGGCCACCGGCCAGTTCTACACCGCCGACGGACGCCACATCGCCTCGGCCGTCCAAGAGGGACTGTTGCGGGCGATGCCCGTGGCGCCCCCCGGCGTGCCGTAGACGCCCGCGAAGAATCCGCAGGATACGGTGCGGGTATCCGAACCGGATAGGCGACAATGTCATCTATGCGTCTATCCGCCCGAGTCGACTACGCCCTGCGCGCCGCCGTTGAACTGACCGTGTCGAGCCCGGCATGGACGCCCGCCGAGAAGGTCGCCGCCGCCGCCGACATCCCCGGCAAGTTCTGCGAATCCATCCTGCTGCAGCTGCGCCGCGGCGGTCTCATCGAATCCCGCCGCGGCCCCGACGGCGGCCACCGCCTGGCCCGCCCCGCCCGCGACATCACCCTGGCCGACATCATCCGCGTCGTCGACGGCCCCCTCGTCGGCGTCCGCGGCCGCCGCCCCGAACACGTCGACTACTCCGGCGCCGCCCACGCCCTCCAGGACGTGTGGATCGCGCTGCGCGCCAGCGAACGCAAGATCCTCGAATCGGTCACCCTGGCCAACGTCTCCAGCGGCAAACTCCCCACCGCCGTCCGCAAGCTCACCGAGGACCCCGCCGCCTGGTCCTGACGCCGCACCCGGGCATCGGCTGTTTCGCGCGCCCAGTGGCGCAGCTCACCTCGACGTATCATCGCTACACGGGTACCCGCCAGCAGCGAAGGGAACGTCATCATGAGCCGACCATTCGCCTCCAGCGCCGACCTGACGGCGAAGAAGCAGACCCTGGAGCTGCTGGCCGACGGCGTGTACGCCCTGACCGCCGAGGGCGACCCCAACGTCGCGGCCATCGAGGGAGAAGACTTCCTCGTGTGCTTCGAGGCGATGGCCACCCCGCACGCCGCCCGAAAATGGCTCGAGGAACTCCACCACCACACCGACAAACCCGTGCGCTACCTGGTGCTCAGCCACTACCACGCGGTGCGCGTCCTGGGCGCCTCCGCCTTCGGCACCGACGCCATCATCGCCCACGACAACACCCGCGCCCTCATCGCCGAACGCGGAAAGGCCGACTGGGAAAGCGAACTGGGGCGGATGCCGCGCCTGTTCGACCACCCCCAGTCCATACCGGGACTGACCTGGCCCACCATCACCTTCACCGACTCCATGACCATCCAGCTGGGCGGCGACCGCGGCGAACTCGTCCTGGCCCACTGCGGATACGGACACACCGAGGGCGACATCATCGCCTGGCTGCCGAAGCAGAAGATCCTGTTCGCGGGCGACCTCGTCGAAACCCAGGCCGCACTGTACACAGGAGACGCCTACCACCAGCGCTGGGCGACGTCCACACTCGACCACGTCGCGTCCTTCGAGGCCGAGATCCTGGTCGGCGGGCGCGGCGCCTGCGCCCACGGCCGCGCCGCCGTCGACGCCTCCATCGCCCAGACCCGCGACTTCCTCGACACCATGCTGCGCGAGGTCGGCAAGATCCACGCCGCCGACGGCGACCTGCGCGAGGCCTTCGCCACCGTCCACAATGCCCTGGAACCCGAATACGGCGCCTGGCCGATCTTCGAACACTGCCTGCCGTTCAACGTCAGCCGCCTGTGGGACGAACTGTCGGGCATCACCCGCCCCCGCGTGTGGACCGCCGAACGCGACCGCGACATCTGGGCCACCCTCGAGGAATAAAGGGAGCCACCCGATGAACCAGTTCGGTTGGCCACCAAGCGTTCGCGCGACAACGCCGCGCGCCGCGGCCCGGGCGATCGTCATCGGCGCGGGACCCGTCGGACAGACCACCGCGCTGCTGCTGGCCCGCTGGGGACTGGCCGTGGAGCTGCTGGACGCCGCGCCCCGACGCGACGCCGTCGGCTCCAAGTCGATCTGCCAACAACGCGACGTCCTGGACATCTGGTCGGCCGTCGGCGCGCCCGACATCGCCGCCGAGGGTCTCACCTGGACCACCGCCCGCACCTTCTACCGCGACCGCGAAATCCACCGCTGGAGCTTCGCGCCCACGACGGGCACGCCGCCGTTCGTCAACATCTCCCAAACCCGCACCGAACACCACCTCGACCGCGCCATCGCCCGCCAGCCGCGCATCCGCGTCACCTTCGACGCCCGCGCCACCGCCATCACCGACCACGGCACCCACCCGCGCGTCCGCCTCGCCGACGGGCGCGCCCTGGCCGCCGACTACGTCGTGGCCTGCACCGGCGCCCGCGACGGGGGACTGCGCGACAGCCTCGGCATCACCTTCGACGGCACCACCCACCCCGACCGCTTCCTGATCTGCGACATCGCCGCCGACCTCCCCGGCCACGCCCACGAACGCCACTTCCACTTCGACCCCTCGGCCAACCCCGGGCGCCAGATCCTCATCCACCCCTGCCCCCAGGACACCTACCGCATCGACTGGCAGGTCGCCGAGAACTACCGGGCCGACCGCGACGACCTCGACGCCCGCATCCGCGCCGTCCTCGGCGACACCCCCTACCGCCTACTGTGGAACACCGCCTACCGCTTCCACTCCCGCATCGCCTCCACCCTCCACACCGGACGCGTCCTGCTCGCCGGCGACGCCGCCCACCTGTGCGCCCCCTTCGGCGCCCGCGGCCTCAACTCGGGCATCGCCGACGCCGAAAACGCCGCCTGGAAGATCGCCGCCCACGCCCACGGCTGGGCCGCCCCCGACATCCTCGCCACCTACCACACCGAACGCCACGCCGCCGCCCGCGAAAACCAGTCCGTCGTCGACGCCACCATGGACCTCCTCGCCCCCACCACCCCCCAATCCCGACATCGCCGCCGCGCCACCCTCACCGCCGCCGCCAACGATCCCGCCCGCGCCGCCGCCATCGACTCGGGACGATTCGCCGAGCCCTACTGGTACGACGCCTCGCCCCTCACCACACCCGACCCCACCCGCGCCGCCCCCGGGCGACCCCCCAAGGGCCAACCCCAGCCCGCCGCGCCCGGCACCATCACCCCGGACACCCCGCTGCCCGACGCCACCCCGCTGCGCCAGGCGCTGCGCGGCCACTTCACCCTCCTGACCACCCAAGCCGCCTCCCACGCCCCGCCACCGCTGCGCACCCTCACCCTCACGCCCGCCACCGCCGAGACCATCGGCATGCGACCGAACGAGACCTGGCTCGTGCGCCCCGACGCCCACCTCGCCGCCACCCTCACCACCCCCACCCCCGACGACGTCACCGCCGCGCTACGCCGCGCGGTCGCCCGGCACCCGGCCCCCCAACCCCGCTAAACTCCCGAATTCGTGCCTCCCCAACGGCGCGAGCTTGCCACCGACGTACCCCGCTGCCAGGATGGGACGCCTAACAGGCTTCGCCGACGCGCACCGACCCACGGGGAGACCACCACACCCCTGCCGACCACGACGGTTCCACACCAACGGAGAGAGAAACCATGACCTACCCAGGACAGGCACCATCCTTCCTGCCCCCCGCGCCCCCGTCCCGGCCCTCGCGCGCCGGCGGCATCATCCTGCTCCTGGCCGGCCTGCTGGGCGTCGGCGCGGCCTTCGTGTCCTATATCAACATCGAGGGCTTTGACCAGACCATCAGCCTCAAGTACATGTTCGACGAGATTGGCAAGAGCAGCGCCCCCGCCCCGGGCGGCCTCGACAACCCGCAGTTCTGGTTCCTGGCCGCCGTCGGCGCGGGCGGCGCCGCCGTTCTCTTTGGACTCATCGGCCTGGCCGGCAACAAGGGCGTCAACATCACCGCCGGCATCTTCGGCCTCCTGGCCGCCATCGGCATGGCCTACCCCCCGATCTGGGCCTTCACCGGCGCCAGCCTCTCCGACATGGCCAAGCACGCCGGCGACATCCTCAAGATCCTCGGCCCCGGCTACTACATGCTGACCGGCGGGGCGTTCCTCGCCCTCATCGGAGCGGTCATCGCCTTCATCGGCTCCGCCAAGAAATAACCCCAAACCACTGTGGGCACCGGACGGATGTCCGGTGCCCACGGCTATGCGGTGCCCTGGGTGGGATTCGAACCCACACTGTATGGATTTTGAGACCATCTTCTCTGCCAGTTGGAATACCAGGGCGTACCCCCGCGCGGCGCCTCATCATAGCGGCACCCGCGCGCCACTGTAGGCAGCCCCTCCCGTGGGCGCAACGCGTTTGTGGCGTCCCAGTCGTCAATACTCCCGCGCCCGGGTGCGCCCTGACCCGTTAGGCTTTGGGCTTCCGCTGACGTAATCGCTGGAAAGGTGCCACGGGCCATGACGGGCAATGCCGCCGACGCCGCCGTTCGCCGAGTGTTGATCGCCGAGGATGAGGGGTTGATTCGGCTCGACCTGGCCGAGATGTTGACCGAGGAGGGGTATGAGGTCGCCGCGGAGGCCGCCGACGGGGAGACGGCGGTGCGGTTGGCGGAGGAGAAGCGCCCCGATTTGGTGATCTGCGATATCCAGATGCCGATTATGGATGGGCTGCAGGCCGCCGAGAAGATCGTGGCGGCGCGGATCGCGCCGGTGGTGATTCTGACGGCATTCAGTCAACGGGATCTGATTGAGCGGGCGCGTAACGCCGGGGCGATGGCGTACCTGGTGAAGCCTTTTCAAAAGAGCGATCTGGTGCCGGCGATCGAATTGTCGATGGCGCGATTCGCGGAGATGACGGCGCTGGAGCGTGAGGTCGCGGGGTTGGCGGAGCGGCTCGAGGTGCGCAAGTTGGTGGATCGGGCGAAGGGCTTGTTGATGACGCGGTACGGGATGGGTGAGCCCGACGCGTTTCGGTGGATCCAGCGGGCGGCGATGGATCATCGTCTGTCCATGAAGGATGTTTCGGTGCGGATCGTCGAGGAGTCGCAACCGGGGGCCGAGGAGACCGAGTAGGGCCTGGTGTGGCCATGGCCTCAAAACGGTAACGATGCGTCGCGATTCGGCCGTGACGCTTCTTTATGGCGGGATTCTTGGATATTGTCCAGCCTCATCAGGTGATTGATCGCACCTGTGTTGTTCGACATCGTGCCTGGACTGTGCGGTGCGAACCAGTGTCCGATGAGGCGAGAAGGGCGAGAAACCGTGAAACGGAAAGTATCCCGGTTGCTGGCGTTGACGGCCGCGGCGGCGACGCTCGCGGGTGCGCTGACGGCGTGTGGCAATCCGAACGCGAGCGGCGGCGGCGACTGTAAAGACGCCAAGTACGCGATTGGCAACATGGGGGCGTTGTCGGGTCCGAACGCTGGTTTGGGCACGGTGATGCGCGATGGTGCCAAGACCGCGATCGACTTGTACAACAAGAAGCACTCCGACGCCAAGGTATGCCTTGTGGAGGAAGACTCGCAGGGCAACGAGAAGGACGCCCCGGGTGTGGCGAAGCAGCTGGTGAAGAACAAGAAGGTGCTGGGCGTTGTGGGCCCGGGCTTCTCGGGTGAGTCGATGGCGGCCGACCCGATCTTCGACGAGGCCGGCCTGACCATCATCTCGGGTTCGGCGACGGCCCCCGAGCTGGCCGAAAAGGGCTGGAAGGTGTTCCACCGCACGATCGGTAACGACGCGGTCCAGGGTCCCGCGGACGCGAAGTTCATCGAGGAGACCCTGAAGGCCAAGAAGGTCTTCGTGGTCGACGACAAGACCGCCTACGGTGCGGGCCTGTCGAAGACGCTGCAGAAGGCGCTGGGCGACAAGGTCGTCGGCACCGAGCACTCCAAGACCAAGCAGACCGAGTTCGGCCCGATCATCTCGAAGGTCAAGCAGGCCAAGCCGGACGTGATCTTCTACTCCGGGTACTACCCCGAGGGTGGTCCGTTCGCCGACCAGCTGCGCAAGGCGGGCGTGAAGGCCACGTTCGTCGGCCCCGACGGTCTCAAGGACGAGAACTTCATCAAGGGTGCCGGTAAGGCGCACGCCGAGGGCACCATCCTCACCTGCCCGTGCATTCCCGGTGAGAAGGCCAAGGGCACCTTCGCCAAGGACTTCAAGAAGGACATCGGCGAGGCGCCGGGCACCTACGGTGCCGAGGCCTTCGACGCGGCGAACGTGTTCCTGGACGGCATCAACTCCGGCATCAAGGACCGCAAGGCCATGTTGGACTACGTCAACAAGTACGACAAGGACGGCGCCAGCAAGCACATCAAGTTCGACTCCAAGGGCAACATCGAAGAGGACGTTGTCTGGACTTACAAGGTGAAGGACGGCAAGATCGTCGCGAATGCGCCGATCGAGATGTCATAACCTGTTTTTTCTTCGAGGGCACGAACCCCACATCACGACGGTGTCGGGTTCGTGCCTTCGGTGAGACTGACCTCGCGGATTGGTAGACCCCGATGGATTTTGGACACTTCGTACACAGCTTCGCGGACAACACGATGACCGGCCTGACCTACGGCGGCATCTACGCGTTGGTCGCGTTGGGTTACACCCTTGTGTACGGTGTTTTGAAACTGATCAACTTCGCGCACTCCGAAGTGTTCATGTTGGGAACATTCGGTGCGATCGGCGTGTGGGGGGTGTTGGGTTTCAACGACGCCACCGCGACACCGTCCCTGTTGATGTTCGCGGTGTTGATGTTGGCCGGCACCGTCGGCGCCATGGTGGCGTCGGGCGGTACGGCGCTGGCGCTCGAGTACATCGCCTATCGTCCGCTGCGCCGAAAGCGCGCGCCACGACTGGTCTTCCTGATCACCGCCATCGGATGTTCGTTGGCGCTGTTGGAGGGCATGGGCGTTGTGACCGACCATGACACGTACAAGGCGCCGACGTTGATCGACCCGTACCCGATCCTGCATTTGAACTTCGGCCCATTGGGGACGGTGGACGTCGATGACGTGTCCGTCGGGATCATCATCTTCGCGCTGCTGATGCTGGCGGTGCTGGATGTGTTCATCAACCGTTCCCGCACCGGCGCGGGCGTCCGCGCGGTGGCGCAGGACGCGGACACCGCGGCGTTGATGGGCATCAACAAGAACCGGATCTTCGCGCTCACCTTCCTGCTGGGCGGGATCGCGGCGGGTCTGGCCGCCGCCCTGTACGACGTCTACATTGGTAACACGATCAACGATGTCGGGTTCATCCTGGGCATCAAGGCTTTCACCGCGGCGGTGCTGGGCGGTATCGGCAACCTGCGCGGCGCCCTGGTGGGTGGTTTCCTGTTGGGCCTGGTCGAGCAGTGGGCCGGGGCCCTGTTCGGCAACGCGTGGCTGGACGTGGTGGCCTTCATCATCCTGGTGGTGGTGCTGATGTTCAAACCCACCGGTCTGCTGGGAGAGTCGCTGGGAAGGGCTAAGGCATGAAATTCACCGATCGCTTGCGCCACATCGATAATCGGCGCGTGGAGGGTCTTTCCGGGATGCGGCGCCGTTGGCGCGCGCTGCCCACCGCGGTGCGGTGGCTGACCCTGTTGGCCGTGGTCGTGGTGTTTTACTCGCTGCCGATCCTCAACGAGTACTTCGTCTTCCCGATCAACTACATCTCCACCGACATCGTCCCCAACGGCACCGACTTCGACACCGCCCTGGTGGCGACCGCGATCTTCGTGCTGGTGGCCGTCGGCCTCAACGTCGTCATCGGCCTGGCGGGCATGCTGGACCTCGGTTACATCGGCTTCTTCGCCGTGGGCGCCTACACGGTGGCGCTGTTCGGTTCGGCGCAGTCGGACCTCTACATCAAGCTCCCGCACGCGGTGGTGCCGTACCGCTGGGTGATGCTGGTGCTGATCGGCATCGCGTTGGCGATGATGTCCGGGGTGATTCTGGGCGTGCCGACCCTGCGATTGCGGGGCGACTATCTGGCGATCGTCACCCTCGGCTTCGGCGAGATCATCCGCCTGATCGCGGTGAACTCCACGTTCACCAATGGACAGCAGGGCATCGACGGCGTTCCCAATCCACCGGGCCACTTCAACGGCGAACCCCTGTTCGGCGTCGTCGACTCCCGCCCGATGTACTGGCTGTGCCTCACCATCGTGATCATCTGCATCTTCGGTGTGAGGCGCCTGGAGAACAGCCGGGTCGGGCGCGCCTGGTTGGCGGTGCGCGAGGACGAGGACGCCGCCGGGATCATGGGCGTCGCCGCGTTCAAGTTCAAGATCTGGGCGTTCGCGATCGGCGCGGCCGTGGGCGGCCTGTCCGGTGCGCTGTACGCCAGCCGCGGCGAGGGATACGTCAACTCCGACGGCTTCCCGCTGCAGCTGTCGATCCTGTTCGTGGCGATGGTGGTGCTGGGCGGCCAGGGCAACACCGCCGGGGTGATCCTCGGCGCCGTCGTCATCACCTACCTGCCGGAGCGGCTGCGCGAGATCAAGGACGAACGGTTCATGTGGTTCGGCGTCGCGCTGGTGATCATCATGATCTTCCGCCCGCAGGGCCTGCTGCCGTCGCGGCGGCGAGCCGCCGAGATGGCCGATATGAAGGCCGAGGCGAAGGAGGTGAGCGTCAGTGGCTGACAACCTGTTGAAGGTCGACGCCGTCACCCTGAAGTTCGGCGGACTGACCGCTTTGGACGGTGTCAGCTTCGGCGTCGACTCCGGCGAGATCCTGGCGCTGATCGGCCCCAACGGCGCCGGCAAGACCACCTGCTTCAACGTGATGACGGGCCTGTACAAGCCGACCATGGGCGCGGCCTTCTTCAACGGCAGGCGCCTCAGCGGCATGAAGACGCACCACATCACGAAGCTGGGCATCGCCCGCACCTTCCAGAGCATCCGCCTGTTCCCCGAGATGACGGCGCTGGAGAACGTGATGGTGGGCGCCGACGTCCACCACAGGACCAGCGTGGTGGGTGCGCTGCTGCATCTGCCGCGCCACAAGCGCGAGGAGCGCCAGGGCCGGGCCAAGGCCATGGACCTGCTGGACTTCGTGGGCATGGCCGATCGGGCCAACGAGGTGGCGCGCAACCTGTCGTACGGGCATCAGCGTCGCCTGGAGATCGCGCGGGCCATGGCCACCGACCCGAAGCTGTTGTGTCTGGACGAGCCGGCCGCGGGCTTCAACCCGGCGGAGAAGGAAGACCTCAAGGAACTGATCCGCCGCATCCGCGACCGGGGCCACACCATCCTGCTCATCGAGCACGACATGCGCCTGGTGATGGGCGTGGCCTCGCGCATCGTGGTGCTGGAGTTCGGACGCAAGATCTCCGAGGGCCTTCCTGCCGAAGTGCGCGAGGACCCCAAAGTTATCGCCGCCTACCTGGGAGAACCCGATGACGACGCTGCTTGAGGTCCAGAACCTTTCCGTCTTCTATGGACGGATCCAGGCGCTGCACGGCATCAGCCTGACGGTGGAGGAGGGCGAGATCGTCTCGCTGATCGGCACCAACGGCGCCGGCAAGACCACCACCATGAAGGCGATCTCCGGGCTGCGGGCCGCCGCCCAGGGGCGCATCGTCTTCGACGGCGCCGACATCACCAAGATGAAGGCGCACCACCGGGTCACCGCGGGCATCTGCCAGGCCCCCGAGGGCCGCGGCGTGTTCCCCGGCATGACGGTGCGGGAGAACCTGATGCTGGGCGCCTACACCCGCAAGGACAAGGTCGAGATCGACAAGGACCTGGCCCGGGTGATGGACCTGTTCCCGCGCCTGGCCGAGCGCCTGAAGCAGCACGCCGGCACCATGTCCGGCGGCGAACAGCAGATGCTGGCCATGGGGCGCGCCCTGATGTCGCGACCCAAGCTGCTGCTGCTGGACGAGCCGTCCATGGGCCTGGCGCCGATGCTGATCAAGCAGATCTTCACGATCGTGTCGGAGATCCGAGAGCGCGGCACCACGGTGCTGTTGGTGGAGCAGAACGCCAAGCAGGCCCTGTCGCGCGCCGACCGGGCCTACGTCATGGAGACCGGCGAGATCACCCGCACCGGGCCCGGCGCCGAGCTGCTCAACGATTCCTCGATCCAGGATGCCTACCTAGGCGTGGCTTAACCGACCGTCGGTGGCGGCGGCTAGAGTCTCGAAGCGTGACTGACTCTCGCCCACGTCTGCTGCTGATCGACGGCCACTCGATGGCGTTTCGCGCGTTCTTCGCGTTGCCGGTGGAGAACTTCTCGACCTCCACCGGCCAGCACACCAACGCGGTGTACGGGTTCACCTCGATGCTGATCAACATGCTGCGCGACGAGGCGCCCACGCACGTGGCCGTGGCGTTCGACCTGTCGCGCAAGTCGTTTCGCACCGAGCAGTACCCGGCGTACAAGGACGGGCGGGCCGCCACGCCCGAGGAGTTCAAGGAGCAGGTCCCGCTGATCCAGCAGGTGCTGGACGCCATGGGCATCACCTGGGTCACCCACGACAACTACGAGGCCGACGACATCATCGCCACCCTGTCCACGCAGGCCGGTGAGGGCGGCTTCGAGACGCTGATCTGCTCGGGCGACCGCGACAGCCTGCAGCTGGTCAC
>NZ_DASQPW010000298.1:0-8630 GCF_035643755.1 Stackebrandtia sp.
GATGGTCGCGGCGATGACTCGCCGCGGCTGGCCCATGAGGGATTGACCGCTTTGGCGCGCGGCGATGTGAGTCTCGCCGGCCGTTGCTATGAGCGGTTGATTCATCGCTGGAGGGTGATCAGACTTCGGGAACGGAGCAACTTATGGTAGGAAAACCTGACATAGCCGCCTTTAGGCTGAAATTTCAACGTTTTCCCTACCTGTCGGTTGAGTCACTTTTGACCGTTCGGCCTATGTTGTCCTGCAATGTCGGCCTGGACGATGGAACGGCGCGATATGGCACGCCCCATTAGCAACATCGCGCACCAGATCTCTGGAGGAGACAACCCATGACAGCGCGTACACATGACCCCGAGCAGCTGCTGACCCCGGCGGAGGTGGCGTCCATGTTCCGCGTGGATCCGAAGACCGTGACTCGTTGGGCCAAGGCAGGCAAGCTCAGTGCCATTCGTACTCTCGGCGGTCACCGCCGCTACCGGGAGTCCGAAGTGCGCGACCTGCTCAGCGAGCAGATCCCGGTCCCTCGCGAGTCCATGGAGGACCTCGCAACGCCCTAATCCGGTTGAAGGCGGCGCACCGATCCCCGGTGGGCCGCCTTTGTCGCGTACGGGGAACGGGGACGTAATCTTCTTGCTCGTGGATGTCACGGTGCTTTCCCTCATCGACGGCGCGCCCTCCTGCGGCGGCCCGCGCACCCAGGTCTTGGCCTGCGCCGACGCCCTGCGCGACGGCGGCGCCACGGTCGAACTGGCCGAGGCGCCCGACGACGCGGGCATCGACGAGGTGCTGAACGGGAAGGCCCGCATCGTGTTGGCCGCCGACACCGACGCCCAGATCAGGGCGGTGCTGCGCCGCGCCGTGCGGCTGTCGGCCCCGCCTCCCAGCAAGCGTGACCCCTCCCTGGAGGCCGACCGCACCGTGGCCGACCTTCCCGCCCTGGCGGTGTTGCCGCTGGCCGCCGAGCCCGACCTGGTGGCGCGGCTGGGCCTTCCCCGCGCCCCCGCCGACGTGGCGGCCGCCGCGCTCGGCGGCCGGGTGCGACGCACCGACGTGCTGCGGCACGACGGGGGAGGGGTCACGATCCACGGCATCCGTTTGGGCGGCGGCGATCGGGTGTGGCGCGGCAAGATCGCCCTGGACGACACCACGCTGTCCGACGGCGGCGAGTCGCTGGTGACCTGCGTGGTCGCCAACGCCGCCGGTTACGGCGAGGTCGAGGGGCTGCCCCTGTGCGATCCCGATCCCGCAGACGGCAAGCTGGACGTCGCCGTGGCCGCTCCGTACGTCCACGGTCTGCTGCGCAAGCGCACCCGGCTGGAGGTGCGGCGCGGCGCCGGTCGCGCCGTGGCCATCACCCCGGTCACCCCCGTGCCCTATGTGGACGATGGCGTGGTCGGAGAGCTGGATCGCAAGCGCACCTGGTGGATGGAGCGCGGCGCCGCGGGCTGGTACGTCATGGCCTGATAGGCCGGTTATGGCGGCCTTATACCCTGTATGGCGTAGTGGTACCCGTCACGTGATGCACTATGGGTGAACTGGTACCACAATGGGTTCTGGCATGACTCGACCGGATGACTAAGGAGCAGGCAGTGGAGCCACCTCGGACCGACCACGCCCCGGCCGCGCCTTCTTCGACAGGCACCTCGGACGCGGCGCCCGATCCCGCGGCACAACCCGACGCGCCCCGCGCCGAGGGCGACGAGCAGACCACGCAGCAGCACTGGTCCCCGTTCGCCCCGCCCCGGGAATCCGAACCCACGACGCCGCCCAACGGCCACCACGTGGTGAGCCCGCCGACCCAACAGCACCCCGCGGTGCCCGCGGAGAACCCGTACCCGCAGCAGTCCGCGCCGTACCAAGGGCAGCCGTACCAGCCCGCCGCGCAGTGGACGCCCGAGCAGCCGCCGCAGTGGCCGCAGCCCCCGCAGGCCGAGCCGCCCGCGCCGCCGGCCCCGCCGATGCCGTCGCCCCCGACCTCCCCGGCGCCGAACGCTCCACAGTCGCCGATCGCGCCGGAGAGCGCGCAGCCCTACCTTCCGGTGCCGTACTCGGACCAGATGGGCACCATGGACAGCCCCGCGGTCACGGCGGACGACTTCGCCCGGCGCCGCACCGTGGTGCCCACCAAGCCGGTGGCGAACTCGGGCGCCCGCGCGGCGCTGCGCAAGTCCACGTTCGGGCTGCTGTCCTTGGGCCCCAACAGGCGCGAGCAGGAGATCGCCCGGTCCACCGACGCCGTGCGGCGCAACTTCGGTGGCCTGCGGCAGATCACCGTGGTCAACCCCAAGGGCGGCGCCGGCAAGACCGTCGCGGTGCTGATGCTGGCCATGATGTTCGGCCAGCGGCGCGGCGGCTACGTGCTGGCCTGGGACAACAACGAGACCCAGGGAACCCTGGGAATGCGGTCCCAGCAGGACTTCCACACCCGCACGGTGCGCGACCTGCTGCGCGACCTCGACCACTTCCAGGGCCCCACGGGGCGGGTCGGCGACCTGTCGCAGTACGTCCGCGCCCAGGGCGAGGCCATGTTCGACGTGTTGGCCTCCGACGAGTCCGCCACCGCCGGGGAGATGCTCACCTCGCAGGCGTTCGGCGACATCCGCGAGGTGGTGAGCCGCTTCTACAAGCTGATCGTCGTCGACACCGGCAACAACGTCCGGGCGGCGAACTGGCAGTCGGCCATCGACGCCACCGACCAGCTCGTGGTGACCATGTCCGCCCGCAACGACTCCGCCGAGACCGCCGCGCGCATGCTCGACCACCTGGAGCAGAGCGGGCGGCGCGAGCTGGTGCGCGAGGCGGTCAGCGTCGTGTCCATGCCCGCGCATCGCAAGGACCTGGACCTGCCCGCCGTGCAGCGGCACTTCGCGGCGCGGACCCGGGCGGTCCTGTTGGCGCCGTACGAGAAGCTGCTGGATTCCGGCGAGCCGATCCGGTACAGCCTGCTGTCGCAGGCCACCCGCAACGCGTGGCTGAAGATCGCCGCGTCGGTGTCGGAGGGCCTGTAAGACCCGGCGGTTGCCGCGGTAACGGCGCCTCGCCCACAGGTAGGACGCGATCGTGATGGCCACGCACCACGCCACCGCGACCCACCCGTTCGAGCCGATGTGGGTGCCGAGCAGCAGGCCGCGCAGCGTCTCCATGATGGGCGTGAACGGCTGGTAGTCGGCGAAGACGCGCAGCCAGGTGGGCATCGAGTCGGTGGGCGCGAAACCGCTGCCCAGGAACGGAAGCAGTGTCAGCGGCATCGGCAGGTTGCTGGCCGTCTCGACGCTCTTGGCCACCAGGGCCAGCGCCACCGACAGCCAGGTCATCGCCAGCGAGGCCAGCAGGAGCATTCCCACGGCGCCCAGCCACTGGACGGCGTCCGCGGAGGGCCGGAACCCCACCGCGAACGCCACGGCGGTGACGATGGCCAGGCCGATCACGGTCTGCAGCATGGCTCCCAGCACGTGCCCGGTCAGCACCGAGGCCCGGGAGATCGCCATGGTGCGAAAGCGATCGATGATGCCGCTGGTCATGTCCATGGCCACGGCGATCGCGGTTCCCTGGGCGGTGGCCGCCATCGACATCAGCAGGATTCCGGGGACGAGATAGTTGGCGTAGGCGGTGCGGTCTCCGGCGGACGCGCCAAGGCCGCTGCCCATGGTGCCGCCGAAGACGTAGACGAACATCAAAAGGAAGATGATCGGCATCCCGACCAGCATGAGGGTGAGCGAGGGATAGCGTTTCATGTGGACGATCTGGCGGCGCAGCATGGCGCCGGAATCGCTGACGGCGTAGGACAAAGAGCTCATCGGGCGACCTCCCTGGTCGTGTCGTGGCCGGTGAGGGCGAGGAAGACGTCGTCGAGGTCGGGGGTGTGGACCGACAGCTCCTCGACGTCGATGGACGCGGCGTCCAGTTGGTCCAGAATGGAACGCAGCGAGGCGACGCCGGTGTCGCCGGGCACCTGAAGGGACAGTTCGGCGGCGTCGGTTTGGGCGTGGTGGAACACGCCTTCGGCCGCCCGCAGGCGCTCGGCGTCGGCGAAGCGCAGGCGGATGTGGCCGCCGGGGACCAGTTGCTTGAGCTCGCGGGCGGTGCCCTCGGCGACGAACCGTCCGCCGTCGAGCAGGGCGATGTGGTCGGCGAGTTCGTCGGCCTCCTCGAGGTACTGGGTGGTGAGGAAGACGGTGACGCCGTCGTCGACCATGGCGCGGATGCTGTCCCACATGGCGCGGCGGCTGCGCGGGTCGAGCCCCGTGGTGGGTTCGTCGAGGAACACGATGCGCGGGTCGCCGACCAGGCCCATGGCCAGGTCGAGCCGCCGCCTCATGCCACCCGAGTAGGTGGCGGGGGTGCGGGTGGCGGCGTCGGTGAGCTCGAAGCGGTCCAGCAGGGACGCGGCGCGGCGGGTGGATTCCCGGCGCCCCAGGTGATGCAGGCGGCCCATCAGCATCAGGTTCTCGCGGCCGGTGAGCAGGTCGTCGACGGCGGAGAACTGGCCGGTGACGCCGATGGCGGCGCGCACCGCGTCGGGGTCGGCGGCGACGTCGTGGCCCGCGACGCGCGCCTCGCCTCCGTCCGCGTTGATCAATGTGGACAGGATCTGGACGGTGGTGGTCTTTCCCGCACCGTTGGGGCCGAGCAGCGCGTAGATGGTTCCTGTGGGGACGGTGAAGTCGATGCCGTCCAGGACGAGGTTGTCGCCGAAGGACTTGCGAAGTCCCCGGACGAAAATGGCAGGGGGCATGAGCGGCTCCTTGCTAATCAATGGGAATGTTTGAATATTTGGGCACGCCGAGGGCGGACGTGCCGCGCGGGTGCGGCGGTGGGGTTAGATGTCGAGGTCCTCGACGTTGGGATATTCGGCGGCGGCGGCCACCATGCCGAAGAGCTCCTCGGGAATCAGGTGGCGCAGCTCGTCAAGGTTCTCGGCGATCTCCAGCGTGGCCTCGCCTTCCTTGAAGCCCCAGCTGTGCTCGTCGAGCCCCAGCATCAGGCGCCAGTTGCTGAGATCCTTGACCCAGTCTCCCGAGGTGGCGCTGTCCGTCCACTCGCGAGACTTGGTGGTGTGGGCGGCGTACTTGCCCGTGCGGGTGCGGTAGACGCGGTATTCGGTGATCTTGTGGTTGGTGGAGTGCGCCCACTCGCCGAGCAGGATGCCCGAGAAGCGCACCTTGCGTCCCACGCCCGGTCCCACCTGGACGGTGACGTCCTCGAAGCCCTCCTGTCGGCCCTCCTCCACGTTGATGTAGCGGCGCAGGGCCGCGGTGATGGCGGACGACAGGCTGCCGCCCGCGATCTCCTGGGCCCGCCGATACAGCGGGAGGTCGTCTTCGGAGACGTAGATCGTCTTGTTCGGCACCACGGCATCCTAACCTCCGGTCGGCGTTGTACGTATGAGTATACGTATATGGCGGCGGCGCGCAAGTCGGCGGGGGAGTTATCCACAATTCGCCACTTATCCACAGGCTCGGGATCGCGTTGTGGAGTGCGGGGCGTCGCGGGGCGAAGGTGGAAATCGCCGAAACACCGACCATCTGGGGGAAACCATGGACGACCTCGCCGATGCGCGGCCGCTGTTCATCACCGCCGAGCCGCGCACCGAAACCGACCTGCTCACCCTGGCCTCGGCGGCGGGCACGGGCGCGTGGATCGCGCCCGACACCGCCCGCGCCCGCCGCTACTGGGCGGCGGCCAGCGCGATCGTGATCGGCGCCGACCTGGTGCGCGACTGCGCCGAGGCGCGGCTGCCGCACCGCCGCGACGTCGTGCTGCTGACGGGGGACCACCTGGCGTACGACGAGGCGTGGCCCCTGGCCCTGAGCCTGGGCGCCGACCAGGTGGCGAGCCTGCCACAGGCCGCCGCCTGGCTCACCGGCCGCCTCGCGCCAGCATCGCCGCCGGGCACCACGGCGGCGGTACTGGCGATCACGGGAGCCCGCGGGGGCGTGGGTGCCAGCGTGCTGGCCGCCTCGGTGGCGCTGAACGCCGCGGCGCGAGGGCTGGCGACCACCCTGATCGACACCGACGCCCACGGCGGCGGCCTCGATCTGGTGCTGGGCTGGGAGGGCCTCGAGGGCCTGCGCTGGCCCGACATCTCCGCCACCGACGGCCCCTTCGACCCCGAGCGGCTGCGAGAACGCCTGCCCTCCAAGGGAAGGCTCGGCCTGCTGTCCTTCCACCGCCAGCGCGACGCCTCCCCGCCCCACGACCTCTTCGCCACGGTCATCGAGGCCGCCTGCCGCTCCTGCGACCTGGTGGTCGTCGACGTTCCCCGCTACGGCGAGTCCCGCCTCCTCGACGAGCTCGCGGGCGCCGACCTGGTCGCGCTCGTGGTGCCCGCCGAGGTGCGCGGCATCGCCGCGGCCCGTCGCGTGGTCGCCGAAACCGCCGTCCCGCACCAACGCCTGCGCGCCGTCGCTCGGGTCCCCTCGCCCGGCGGCCTCGAACCCGACCACATCGCCGCCTCCCTCGGCGTCGGCGTCCTCGCCGAACTCCGCACCGACCCCCGCCTGGGCCCCACCGTCGAGTCGGGCAAGCTCGGCACCCGCGCCCTGCGCGGCCCGATGTCCGCCACCTCCCAATCCCTCATCAACGCCGTCACCACCCCCGATCGCCACCCCGCCCCCGCCACGGGTGACGCCCGATGACCCCACCCGCCGCGTCCCCCACCCGCTCCTCAACCGTCGCGTGTCGGTGCCGTCTCTCGGAAACCGTGGCCGTGGACGCTGATTCGCCGACGTCGCACGCCACCGCCCGCGGCGACACCTGCTCTTCCATCGGTGTGGGTCGGCTCCATTTTTCGGATGCCGCGGCAGCGGAAGCCAATCCGCCGTCATTGGTGGCTGCCGCGTGCCGCCGCGCGAGCCGTTCTTCGATCGGTGTGGGTTGGCTCCATTTTTCGGATGCCGCGGCAGCGGAAGCCGACTCCCGCCGCCCGACCCTGGCATCGAGGGGGTCGCGATGAAGTCACTGACCTTGCTGGACTCGGTGCGGCGCAGGCTGATCGATGCCTGCGAGCCCGTGGGTGACGCCTCGTTGGCGGCGGCGGTGCGGGGCAATCGCGACGCGCCGCTGGCGGCCTCGGCCGTGTTGTCCACCGCCCGCCGCGTCGGTGACGACCTGCTGGGGGCGGGGCCGCTGCAGGCGCTGTTGGACGATCCGCAGGTGACCGACGTCCTGGTCAACGGGCCCGCCGAGGTGTGGGCCGATCGCGGGGATGGGTTGCGGCGGCTGCCCATCCGCTTTTCGAACGCCGCCGCCGTGCGCGCCCTGGCCACCCGCCTGGCGGCGGGTTGCGGTCGGCGCCTTGACGACTCCCATCCGACCGTCGACGCCTGCCTGCGCGACGGCACCCGCCTTCACGCCGTCCTGCCGCCGATCGCCGTCACGGGGCCGTACCTGAGCCTGCGCACCCACCGCGCCCGCGCCTTCGATCTGCCCGCGCTGCGCTCCGCGGGCACCCTCGATCCCGCCAGCGCCCGCCTGGTCGCCGACATCGTGGCCGCGCGGGTTCCGTTCCTGATCAGCGGCGGGACGGGATCGGGCAAGACGACCCTGCTGGCCACCCTGCTGGGCCAGGCCGACGCGGGCGAGCGCCTCGTGATCGTGGAGGACGCCACCGAGCTGGCCGTCGACCACCCCCACGCCCTCAGCCTGCAATCCCGCAGAGCCAATGTGGAGGGAGCGGGCACGGTGGACCTTCGCCAGCTGGTCCGCCAGTCGCTGCGGATGCGCCCCGACCGCATCATCGTGGGCGAGTGCCGCGGTGGCGAGGTCATCGATCTTCTCACCGCGATGAACACGGGCCACGACGGCTGCGCGGGAACCCTGCACGCCAACGCCCCCAGCGACGTCCCCGCCCGCCTCGCCGCCCTCGCGCTGCCCCACGGGGTTCCGCCGCGCGGGCTGCACGCCCTGATCGCCGCCGCCCTCCGCGTCATCATCCACATGGGACGGGATGCGGGGCGCCGCGTCGTTCAGGAGATCTGTCTGCTGTCGGTCGACGCCTCCCGCTCCGCCGTCGCCGTCGTCCCCGCCTGGCACCGCGACCTCGGCCTCCGCCCCGCCTTCCCCGTCCTGCGGGGGTTGTTGGACGACCGTCTCTCCGCCGCCGCGACACCCAGGGAGGAATCGTGAACCCGTCCCGCTGGCGCCCTCGGGTCTCGACCGCCCACCGACAGTCGCCGAGGCGCCCACGGTCGGCGCCGCGTCGTCCGCCCCTCGTTCCCCGCGTTCGTCGACCGAACCTGGGGGAGTCATGAGGGCGCGTAGGCGACTCCGACTCCTCGACGGCCACAGCAGTCCCCAGTGGACCAACGCGTTGCCGATCGCCTGGCGGAGGCTGGAAACCGCGATCGACGGGGACCCGCGGCGCCTGGTCCTCGGCATCGCCGCGGCGTCCGCCGTGCTCGTGCTCCCGCTCGGCGGCCCCGTGGCGGCTGGGGTGTGCGGCTGCTACGTCGCCGCCGCGACCCTGCTGTGGCGGGCGCACCGAGCCTCCCGAACCCGGGCGGCGTCCCGGCATCGGATGCGCGGCGACATCGCGATGCTGGCCGCCGAGCTGCGGGCGGGTGTCGCCCCCGGCGACCTGCTCGCCGCCGCCTGCCGCCGACTCTCCATATCCGACGATCCGCTGTGCG
>NZ_DASQPW010000299.1:0-15005 GCF_035643755.1 Stackebrandtia sp.
GGTGGAGGCGCGGCGGTAGCGCTCGGCCAGGACGGCGGCCAGGAAGGCCCAGCCCGGGGTGCCGCGCGGCGGGTCGGGAACCACGAAGGACTTCAGCTCTCCCGCCAGCGCCAGACCCAGCCGGGTGCGGGCCGGCTCGGAGATCTCGTGGTTGCGGGCCAGGAAGTGGCGGATCGCCAGCGCCAGGTCGTCGTCCAATGAGGTCATGTCGGCCACGGCGGCCCAGCCCGCCAGGCCCGCGGGCATCACGGGGGCCCAGATGCGGGCGTCGGGGGTGCGCTCGTGGATCACGATGGTGCCGGCCGACAGGTCGCCGAAGCGCTTGCCCGACGGGTGAACCAGCATGATCGCCAGGCACGCGAACCAGGTGAGGCCGGGCAGCAGGATGCCGGGGAACTCCACGGCGAAGGCCGACAGCGCGCGGATCAGCGCGTGCCGAAAGCGGATCGGGCCGCCGTCGTCGCGCACCACCCGCAGCCCGACGGCGAGCTTGCCCACCGAACGGCCGCGCGACAGGGTCTCCACCAGGGCGGGCACGCCGACGAAGCCGAGGGTGAGGTCGATGGTGACGACGGCGGCGTCCAGCGCGTCGTCCACCAGGCCGCTGGGCAGCATGAGCGCCAGCATCAGCCGCGTCACCAGGACGAGAACGAAGGTGGCGCCCGAGTACAGCAGGAAGTCGATCGCCAGTGCCAGGACGCGGGAGCCCAGCCGGGCCACCCGGATGTCGAGTTCCACGGCCTCTCCGGAGACCAACCGTCCGGAAAAACCGGGATCGGCGGAGTTGTCGCTCATGACCCCAGTCTGCCGCACGTTGTCACGCGGGGGCGCCGCCGGTGCTCAGCACGACGTCATGAGGATCTCTCCCGAGACGGTGTCGCCGTCCTGGTCGGCTATCGCGAACGTCGTCGGCGTGCCGGGCAGGTGGCCGACATCGGTGGAATCCATTGTGGTGCCGCCGCGACAGTGTATGGAGTACCTCGACGATTCGCCGTTGGGGGCGCGGTGGTCGAGGCCGCCGTTGCCGTCGGACAGCCACAGCCCGCCGTCTCCGTCGTCGGCGATACCCGTGTACGCGTACTTCCTGCCGTCCGACATGTCCCACCGCGTGCCATCCCAATGCCCCGGCACGGCCGTGCTGTCGGACGCGGGATCGTCGCCGTGGGGATTGTCGATGCTGCCCGCGGCCCACACGTCGTCCGCGCCGCGGGCGTAGATCTCGACGATCACCCGCCACGAACGTCCCCGTTTTCGCATCCTCGCCCCTCCACCACTCGCGGACCGACCCACCCTGACGCCGCGCGCCGGGCGCCGCCAGTCCGGTGGCGGCATTGGGTCAGTCCGCGAGGCGACGGACGGGTCTAGCCGCGTTGGTACTTCTCCCACCAGGTGAAGTCCACCCGGTACTCGTCCGGCGTGTTGTCGTCGTTGTGGTTGGCCAGGCCGTTCTTGCCGACGAAGTAGTCGTACACCTGGGGCTGGGCCGCGGTGGACAGATCCGGGTCGGAGACGCCCACGGCGTGGATGTGGTACTCGAAGCCGTCGTCGGGGGTGCGCAGCCAGGCCGCGAAGCCCACGGTGCGCAGCGCCTTGACGGTCTCCCAGCGCTGGGTGTCGTCCAGGTCGTTGACGTTGACGTCGACCACGCCGCCGCCGTCGTGGGTGCCCGCCGAGCCGGGGTTGGAGCTGTTGTAGGAGCCCTGGGTGAGGGTGATGTCCCAGCTCAGCTTGTCGTCGGCGGCGCCCAGCATCTGGACGGTGCGGGTGTTGGTCGTCTCGCCGCCGTAGGAGTCGCCGCGGTCGCCCGCGCTGACCTTATTGGACACGTCGAACTTGCCCTCGCCGAGCTTGGCCAGCGAGGTGGGGCCGGGCATGCCGTTGGCGTCCAGGCCGTCGTAGCCCAGCTTCTTCTGCCACGCGGAGTAGGCGTCCACTGTCGACGACCCGAAGTGTCCGTCGACTTGCGCCGCGTCGAGCAGGCCCCGCGCCTGCAACGCCTGCTCCACGGCCAGGACGTGGTCCTTGCAGCCGTCGGTGGGGTCGGAGTTGTCCTTGGGCGGGTCGACCTGGGCGGCCAGCAGCACCATCTCCATGTCGACGGTCGCCCTGGTGTTGTCGTCGGCCATGGCCGACCTCGCCAGCCAGGCCGTGGGGACGGCGACGGCCGCCGCGGTGAGCCCGGCGCGGGTGAGGATCCATCTGCGGGAGTACCGGGTTCGCGCAGCGGGGTTTCGATCGTTCATCATCGGTGCCTTCTCCTAGCCTGTGAGGCATGAGCATGGTTTGATGAATTCGGAGCGTAGGGATCATCGCAATAAACGGTCTATAAGGGAAAACGCACGACCGGGAAGGGAAAACCATGTACGTAGTCACCGGAGCCACGGGGCATCTCGGACGCCTGTCGGTGGAGGCGCTGCTGGCGCGCGGGGTGGCGCCGCGGGACCTCAGGGTCGCCGTGCGCGACCCCGCCAAGGCCGCCGACCTGGGGGAGCGGGGGATCGCGGTGGCACACGGCGATTACGACGACCCCGCCAGCCTGTCGTCCGCCCTCGCCGGGGCCGACAAGCTGCTGTTCATCTCCGCCAGCGAGGTGGGGCAGCGGGTGCGCCAGCACACCAACGTCATCGACGCCGCCGTCGAGGCGGGCGTCGGCGAGGTGGCGTACACCAGCCTGCTGTCGGCCGACACCTCCCGCATCGGGCTGGCCGCCGAGCACCTGGAGACCGAGCGGCTGCTGGCGGCCTCGGGTCTGCCGCATGTGTTGCTGCGCAACGGCTGGTACCTGGAGAACTACACCGAACACCTGGACGGCGACCTGGAGCACGGGGTGCGGCTGGGCTGCGCGGCGGACGGGCGCGTGTCGGCGGCGGCGCGCGCCGACTACGCCGAGGCCGCGGCCGTGGTGGTGACCGGCGACGGGCACGCGGGCAAGGTCTACGAGCTGGCCGGGGACTCGTCGTTCACCATGACCGATCTCGCCGCCGAGGTGGGCCTGCTCAGCGGACGGCAGGTGTCCTATCGCGACCTGCCGCCCGAGGAGTTCATCGCCGAGCTGACCAAGGCGGGCCTGCCGCAAGGCGTGGCGGAGATGTTGGCCGACTGGGATTCGGGCGTGGCGCGCGGCGACCTGTACTCGACCCGCACCGACCTGCACGACCTGATCGGGCGCGACACCACGCCGCTGGCCACCGCCGTGACCGCCGCCGTGAAGTGAGCGGGCGAAACCCGCTGAAACCGCGGTGAAACCGCCGTGAGAACGCCGGGCGGCACGCTGAGGTCATCAGTTGACAGGAGTATTGCGATGACCGAGGCACCGATTCCCCACGGCATTCCCACCGAGCGCGACGCCGGCCCCTTCGACTCGCCGCGGGCCGTGACCCGGCTGCGCGAGTCGCGGCCGATCAGCCGCCTGGTGTTCCCCGACGGCCACGACGGCTACGTGATCACGGGGTACGAGCTGGCGCGGGCGTTCATCTCGGACACCCGCTTCTCGTCCCGAATGGACACCTACCAGCTCCACATGCCCGTGGATGCCGACGGTATGGCGACGATCCCGCCGATGCCGACCCAGCCCGGCATGTTCATCAAGATGGACCCGCCCGACCACTCGCGGCTGCGCACCTTGGTGACCGGCACCTTCACCGTCAAGCGCATGAAGCAGTGGGAGACCTTCATCGGCGAGGCCGTGGAACGCCAGCTCGACCACCTCGCGGGCCTGCAGCCGCCCGCCGACCTGGTGAAGGAGTTCGCGCTGCCGATCCCGTCGCTGGTGATCAGCGAACTGCTGGGGGTTCCGTACGCCGATCGCGAGTTCTTCCAGGACATCACGACGAAGGCCATGACGCTGGACATCGACGTGAACGAGCGCATCGCCGCGTACACGGCGGGGACCGAGTACCTGACGGAACTGGTGCGGCGCAAGCACACCGAGCCCGGCGACGACCTCCTCAGCGACCTGCTGCGGCGCGGCGACGCCACGGACGAGGAGGTGGTGGGCATGGGCCAGCTGCTGCTGGGAGCCGGCCACGAGACCACCGCGAACATGCTGGCGCTGGGGACGTTCGCGCTGTTGGAGCACCCCGAGCAGCTGGCGGCGCTGCGCGCCGAGCCCGAGCTGATGCCCGGGGCGGTGGAGGAGCTGCTGCGGTACCTGACCATCGCCGACATCGGGGTGCGGGTGGCCGCCTCCGACGTCGAGTTCGGCGGCGAGCGCATCGCCGAGGGAACCTGCGTGGCGGTGTCGATGCTGGCGGCCAACCGCGATCCCGCGCGCTTCGACGATCCCGACACATTGGACGTGCGGCGCAACGCGCGCGGCCACCTGTCTTTCGGGCACGGCATTCACCAGTGCCTGGGGCAGCAGCTGGCCCGCATCGAGGTGCGCGCGGGGATCGGCGGCCTGCTGCGGCGCTTCGGCGACCTGCGACTGGCGGTTCCCGCCGCCAAGATTCCGCTGCGCACCAACATGCAGGTCTACGGCGTCCACGAGCTGCCCGTCGCCTGGGGCTAACGCGTGGCGGCCGGTTCCAGGACGGGCTCGGCGACGGGCTCGCCCGGGGCCGGCCGCGGCGCGCGGGAGGCGATCAGGATGCCGACCCCGGCCACGACCAGGCCGATCCAGATCGGCAGCTGCGGGGCCTGGCCCAGCACGGGCCACGCGACCACGGATGTCAGCGGCGGCACCAGCAGGATGATGCGGGTGGTGTCGGCGGCGGAGCGGGTGCGCAGCATGAAGAACATCACCGCGAAGGCCAGCCCCGAGTTGCCGATCGCCAGCCACAGCAGGGAGGCGACGGAGGTGACGTTGACGGGGATGGTGAGTCCATCGTGGAGGGCGGCGATCGGGGCCATGACGACGGCGGCGGTGGCCAGCTGGACGGTGGCGCCTGTGCGCAGGTCCATCTTGGCGCCCGTGCGGCGCTGGATCAGGGTGCCCGCGGCGAAACCGACGGTTCCCATCAGGATGAAGCCGATGCCCGCGCCCGTGCTGCCGCCGCCGAGCTCGCCGCTGACGGCGATGGCCAGTCCGACGAAGCCCAGCGCGGTTCCCGCCCATTGCAGGATCGACAGCTTCTCTTTCAGCACAAAGGTTCCCGCCGCGGCGACCAGCACGGGGGAGGCGCCGTTGATCAGCGCCGCCAGCCCGGCGGACACGCCCATGGACAGCCCCAGGTAGGCGCCCGCGAACAGCGTCGCCTGCATGAGGATGCCCGTGGCGACGAGCTGGAGCCAGGCGGCGCGCCCGCGCGGCCACGGCGCCCTGGTGAGCAGCGAGACGACGCCCATCACGACGGCGGCCACGATGAAGCGCCACAGGGTCAGGGCCAGGGGCGGCGCGACGCTCACGCCGATCGGTCCGACGATGAACCCGCTGGTCCACATGACAACAAAGACGATCGGCAGGACGGGCCCCAGGACCAGGGCCTTCAGGCGCGCGCGGCGGGATGTCATGTGGGGGCTCCTTTATGTAACGCGATAACGTGTTACAACCTATGCGTCCACAGGTAACGCGTCAAGGTGTTACATTCGGGGTGTGAACAAGGACACCAGACTCCAGTTGTGTTACGACGCGGGGAACCGGTGGCTCAACCTGCTGGCCACCGTGGCCGACGCCCACGGCCCCGACCCCGTCGAGCGGCTGCGGGACACGACGCGGCTGGCTGAGTGGCTGCACCACGAGATGGACACCGACGCCGACCTGCCCGTCACCGAAGCCGACCTGGCCTTCGCCCGCACCGTGCGCGACACCCTGCGATCGCTGGCGACCTCCGCGATCGACGGCGAGGCGCCCGACTCGGACGCCGTCGCCGAGGCCGACCGCGTCTGGCACGGATACCAGGCGCCGCAACTGTTCGTGGCCGACAAGCGGCTGTCCTACACCGCTCCCACGTCGGTGTCGGCCGCCATGGCCTGCGTGGTGCGCGAGGCCGTCACCTGCCTGGCGGGCGGCGGCCACGAGAAGCTGCGCCGCTGCGCCGAACCCGACTGCCGCGCCATCTTCCTCGACCCCACGGGACGCCGCCGCTGGTGCCCCAGCGGACGCTGCGGCGTCAAGGCCAGGGTGCGCGCCCACCGCGAACGCGCCAAGGCGGTTCGCCCCGTCGCGAAGGCACGTTGAGACCGTGCGCGCCGCCCGCCTGATCTCGATGGTCCTGCTGCTACAGAACAGGGGCCAGCTCACCAGCACCGAGCTCGCCGCCGAGCTCGGCGTCAGCCCCCGCACCATCGCCCGCGACGCCCTCGAACTCGCCGAGGCGGGCATCCCCGTCTACACCGAACAGGGACGCGACGGCGGATACAAGCTGCTGGACGGTTTCCGCACGCGCCTGACGGGCCTGGGGCGCGAGGAGGTCGAGGCGCTGTTCCTGTCGGGCGCGCCCGAGGCCCTCAGCGGCATGGGTTTGGACGCCGCGGCGCTGGCCGCGCGGCTCAAAGTCGGCGCCGCCCTGGCACCGTCGGCCCGCGAGGCGCCCGCGCGGGTGCGGCAGCGCTTCCACCTGGACGCGCCAGGATGGTTCCGCCGCATGGAGACCCCCGAGGTGCTCAGCACCCTGTCCAGTGCGGTGTGGACGGACCACACGGTGGAAGTGTCCTATGTGCGCGGTAAGCGGCTGGTGGAGACCGTCGAGCCGACGCTGGTGCGTCGCGTCCTGGAACCGTACGGGTTGGTGCTGAAGGCGGGCGTATGGTATCTGGCCGCCCGCAGCGGAAACGACTACCGCGTGTACCGAGTGGACAGATTCCGCCACGTCGCGGCGTGCGGCACCGAGTTCACGCGCGACACCGACTTCGACCTGTCGGAGTTTTGGAGCCAGCGCTCCGAGGACTTCGCCCGATCGATGCTCAACGACCGCGTCGTGGTGCGCCTCAGCCCCCTGGGCGCGAAGCGGCTGCGCTTCACCCGCGAGCCGTTGTCGGTCGCCATGACCCGCATCGACGAACCCGACGCCGACGGCTGGTCGCGCGCCGTGCTGCCCGTGGAGTCGCTGGACGTCGCGTACGTCGAGATGCTGGCGCTGGGGCCCGATGTTCAGGTTCTTCAGCCCGCGTCGCTGCGCGCCAGGGTCGCCGAGGCCGCGCGTCGCACGGCCGAGCTGTACGAGTGACTCGACGTTGTCGCGGCACTGTGCGACAGTGGTCGCGTGATGCTGGAGGACCTGGTTCGGCTGCGTCGCGCCCGCGATCGGATGGATCGCGACTACGCCCAACCCCTGGACGTCGCGGCGCTGGCGCGTGACGCCCTGATGTCGGCGGGCCACTTCTCGCGCAGCTTTCGCGCGGCGTTCGGCGAGACGCCGTACGGGTATCTGATGACGCGGCGCATCGAACGCGCCAAGGCGCTGTTGCGGCGCGGCGACCTGTCGGTGACCGAGGTGTGCTTCGCGGTGGGCTGTACGTCGTTGGGCTCGTTCAGCACCCGATTCGCCGAGCTGGTCGGCGAATCCCCGAGTTCCTATCGCGATCGACCCCACGACGACGGGGCGGCGATACCCGCGTGCTACGCGAAGATCTACACGCGCCCCGTACGCAAGGCGAAGTGACGGCGCCTGCCTGGGGAAAGCTTGGTGCAGAGCGGTTCCCCTGCCACGGCAGATAAAGCGCGGGAGGCTCGCCCTCGCCCCACCCGACAAACTCGCCGTGGGCGTCACAAGCGTCTCCCCATCTGTGCCGTAGACACCACAAGGGCTCTTACCTCCTCCCTGCCGTAGACACCACGTCCTCCCCGCCGCGAGTGCCACAAGAGGGGCGTTCCTCCCTCGCCATGGAAACCCACGTGGCCTTTCCCCTTCCCCGCCACGGATGCCACAGGGTCCTTCGCTCTCACTAGCCGTGGACGCCACGAGGGCGTTCCCCTCCTCGCCATGGAAACCCACGTGGCCTTTCCCCTTCCCCGCCACGGATGCCACAAGGTCCTTTGCTCTCACTAGCCGTGGACGCCACGAGGGCTTTCCCTTCCCCGCCATGGACGTTCCCCCTCGCATGCCGCAGACGCCACAAGGGGCCCCCTTCTCGCAATGGACGCCACAAGGGCTTCCCTCCCCGTTTTGACGCCGCAAGGGTCTTCGCCCCCCTCCCCCCTGACGCTTCCCTCTCGGAAGCCGTGGCCGAGGAACCGCTCTGCACCAAGCCGTCTCCCTCTACACCAGCGCGACGTCCACGTCGACGGGCGAGAGCGCCGCCTTGATCGGCGAGACAGGTTCGAGCCGCAGCCGTAGCATGACGAGCATGGACGTCAAGCTTTCTACCTGCTTCATCGCCGTCGACGACCATGACAAGGCGCTGTCCTTCTACCGCGACGTCCTCGGACTCGAGGTGCGCGCCGACGTCTCCTTCGAGGGGATGCGTTGGGTGACAGTGGGTTCGCCCGCGCAGCCCGACGTCAGCATCGTCTTGGAGCCGCCGCTGGCGGACCCGAACGCCTCGCCCGCCGACCGCCAGGCCATGAACGAGCTGTTGGCGAAGGGGTTGTTGCGCGCCGTCATCTTCACCACCGACGACGTGGACGCCACCTTCGAGCACATCCGTTCGCGCGGGGGAGAGGTGATCCAGGAGCCGATCGACCAGCCCTACGGCGTGCGCGACTGTTCCTTCCGCGACCCCGCGGGCAACATGCTGCGCTTCAACCAGCCGCGAAGCGCGTCCTGACTTCGACCGACCCCCAGCCGCGCGTATCGCTCGCCGCGGCTGGGGAACCACTATGGACCTAGCGGTATTTGGAGTCGTCGATGGGCGCGCCGTCCTCGCGAACGTCGCGGATGAACCTCAGGAAGCTCGGCTGGGTGCCGTCGATGTCGGTTACGCCGTACTCGGGCGCCAGATCCCAACTGGCCACGGACTTCCCGTTCCAGCGCTCCCGCTTCGGGTCGCTGGCGAGCGCCACCAGGCATCGGGCCACATAGTACGGTGACTCGGTCATGCAGAACTCGGGATCCTTCTTGGTGCCGTCGCGCCAGTTGGCCTCGGTGACGCCGAACTCGTCCAGCATCGCCTCGGAGCGGATCCAGCCTGGCGTCAGGGACACCGCCATCCCGCCGAAGTCCTTGAGCTCGGTCGCCAGGGCGAACGCGATGCGGGGCGGCGTGATCTTCGCCAGGTCGTAGAAGAACGTGCCGCGGTACTCGTTGTTGGGAAAGTCCCAGGTGCCGTCGGTGATCTCGACGACCAGACCGTGCGGGTTCTTGACCAGCAGCGGCAGCGCCTCGTGGTTGGTGATGATGTGGGTGTCGATGGCCAGCCGCAGCGCGTGCAGGCCCTTGTCGAGGTCGTGTTCCCACAGCTTCGCCTCCCAGTCGGTGAGGTGGTCACCTCCCCAGATGTCGTTGACGAGAACGTTCAGTCGTCCCTGCTCGGATTCGATGCGCGCCACCAGGTCCCGCACCTGTTCGCGGTCCAGGTGGTCGCACACGACGGCGTGCCCGACCCCGCCCGCCTCGGCGATCAGCTCGGCGGTGCCCTCTATGGTCTCGGGACGGTCCATTTCGGAGCGCTTCGACCGACTGCTGCGCCCCGAGGCGTAGACGATCGCGCCCGCCCTGGCCAGTTCGACGGCGAACGCTCGTCCTGTGCCTCGGGTGGCTCCCGCGACCAGCGCGACCTGGCCGTCCAGTGGTTTGTCCTGTGACATGTCGACCTCCGTTGTTGAATGCACCTCGACGCTAACAACGAAACCGGACAATCCTTGTCAGGTTTTTCTATGCCGTTCGACGCGGCCCTCGATGCCGTCCAGCAGGAGGTTCATCCCGAACGCCAGATCGTGTGGCAGGCCCGCGTCGGTGTCCGCCTCGGGTGGCGGCGTGGCGGCGAACGCCGCCACCGCCGACAGCCCGCCGCGCTCGGCCACGTCGTGGAGCACCTTGCTGTACTCGGCGTTGGCGGCGGCCACCTCGGCGGGGCTGGCCGCGGGGTAGACGTCCAGGGCGATCTTGGCCAGGCCGCGCACCGACGCCAACACGAACATCGCCGTGGAGCTCACATCGGCGGTGCTCAGGCCGCTGCGGGACAGTGTGGATAGCAGTCGTTCGAACCAGGCGAGCTGATTGGGGCCCAGCGGCGGTCCGATCAGGGTGGCCTGGAGGCCCCACGGATGGCGGGCGAAGACGTGCCACAGGTCGGTGGTCCAGCGCAGCAGCTGGGGCCGCCAGCCGTTCGGCGCGTCCGCCCATGGGGGAGGTGGTCCCGTGGCGATGTCCACCATGGCCTCGACCAGCAGGTCCTTGCTGGGGACGTAGGTGTACAGCGACATCGTGGTGTAGCCGAGCTCCTTGGCGACCCGCTGCATCGACACCGCGGCCAGGCCCTCGGCGTCGGCGACGTCGGCGGCGGCGCGGGCGATCGCGTCCAGGCTGAGCGCGGGCTTGGGGCCGCGCCGCCCAGGGGCGGCCTCGCCCCACAGCATCGCCGCACTGCGCGCCAGCCCGTCGGTCTTGTCGTCCTTCGCGTTCATCGTCCACCGTTCGTCGAGATGGCCCCATCTTAAAACTCTGTATGACGTACAGTTAATGCTATACGTAATACAGAGTTTCGGCGTGGGCGTCACGCCGAACCGAAACGAAAGGCCACCCCGATGACCACCCTCGCCCAACCCCCCGTCACCGCGCGGCGGACACCGAAGACCCGTTGGTGGCGCCGACCCTGGATCGGCCCGCTTTTCCTGGTGGCGGCCGTGTTCCTGGTCCTGTCGGTGCCTCGCTACCTCACCCTCGACCCCGCGCAGTCCAAAATCGACCCTCCGAAGTGGTTCCCGCCCTACTACGGCTTCCTGGTGGCGCACGTCCTGTTCGCCTCCGTCGCCATGGTCACCTGCTGCATGCAGATCTGGCCGAGACTGCGCTCGCGCCACCCGAGGCTGCACCGCGTGTCGGGACGGGTCTACGTGTTCGGCGGGGTGCTGCCCGCGGGCGCGGCGTCCCTGGTGCTCGGCGCGACCAGCCCGTTCGGGCCCGTGGACGGCGTGGGCCTGATGGTCATGGCGCCACTGTGGATCACATTCACCATCGCGGGATTCCGCGCGGCCCGCCGCAAGCGCTTCGTCGAACACCGCAAATGGATGATCCGCAGCTTTACCCTCACGATGTCGATCATCGTCAACCGCATCGTGGCGATCCCCGTCGCCATCGGGGTGTTCAGCGGGCTGAAAACCGTGTACCACAACGACATGCGCCTGGCCATGTACGTCACGGCGGGCATCACGGCCTGGCTCAGCTGGACGCTGTGCCTGCTGGTCTGCGAGTGGTACCTGGGGCGCGGCACCGCACGGCGTCGCGCTCGCCTGGACTCCTCCACGGTGTAGGAATCACTCGCACTCGCGACAACGCAACACGCTGACGGGCTTGAGCTGGGCGATGTCGATGCCGATGTCGCCCAGTTGGGCTGCCAGGTACACGGCGGTGTCGAGATCGACGTGGTCGTGCTCCTTGGCGATGTGGACCGCCCACATGAGCGACTGCTCGCATTCCTCGGGGCCGCCCGCGCCGAAGCGCGCGACGAAAGAGTCCACCATGGATGCGAGTGCTGGCGCTCGTTCCGTTCCGAGCCAGGCGATCAGGCGTCCCACGACCTGGTCGCGTGTCATGTGGTCGGGGATGCGTTCGGTTCCGCTGGGTGTCATGGCCCTGCTCCTCTATGTGCGTATGACTTCACGCTATGATGTGCCTAACAAGAGAATGAAATGGTTAAACCACTTTGTCAAGCACATCTACATTTTTGGAGTGTCGTGTTGTCGACACGAGGAGGCGACTGTGGACGAGGGAGTCAGCCCGACACTGAGGCAGTGGCAGCTCGCGGAAGCGTTGCGCGGCTACCGAACCCGACGCGAACTGACCATCGCTCAGGCGGGGGAGAAGTTGAAGTCGCTGGGCAAGCGCTGGTCGGCGGCGAAGCTGCAACGCATCGAGACGCGCGGCTACAGTCCGAAACCTCCCGAGATCGAGCAGCTCGCCGAGGCGTACGAACTGAAGAAGGCGGAACGCAACGAACTGCTCGACATGGCGCAAGATGCCAGGAAGAAGGGCTGGTGGCAGTCGAGTGCGCTGCCGAAGGTGTTTCATACGATGGCGGGACTTGAATGTGCGGCCAGCACTATTCGAGAGTTCGGACTTGCCGCAGTTCCTGGTCTTCTCCAAACATCTGACTACGCGCGGGCACTGATGTCCGTTTCGGACTCGCCTGTGGCGGCCGAAGTGTTGGAAAGTCGTATCGCAGCCCGCATGACGAGGCAACACATTCTTCGTGGGATGACTCCACCAGAGTTGCAAGTGATCCTTGCGGAGGGAGTCCTTCGCAACCCCGTCGGTGGGGTGCGAGTGATGCGCGGCCAACTCGAACGACTCATTGACGAGCTTGCAAACGCGAACGTAGCCATGCAAGTTCTCCCCGCTGATGTCGGGGCGCATCCAGGCGTTGACGGTTCCTTCATGATTCTGACCATTCCTTCGCTGGAACACGACGTCGGCTACTGCGAAGGAATGATGGGCAGCGTTTACCTCGAAACCCAAGAGGACGTTCGTTCATGCAACATGAGGTTCGCGGCGTTGAGTACGCTCGCGCTGTCCCCTGACAAGTCGGCGAAGTTGATGCGCAATATCCTTGCCGAGTATCAGTTATGGAAGGAGGCAGCGCGATGACAAGGTCCGATGTATCTCGTGTGCAGTGGCGGAAAAGCACACGCACTGGAGCAGGCAGCGGTACTGGTGGCAACTGCGTCGAGGTCGCCGCTTTTACGCGTCGGAAAGGCGGCAGCGACGGCGAGGCCGCCCGCATCGCCATGCGGTGAAGCGGACCAACCGTCCATTTTCGACCTGGGTTGAAGGCGTCGCAGCAGCCGCCCAACAGAGATACTCCACTATGCTCCAAATGTGACAAAGCGGATGACCTTCAGCTTCCCCGATGACGTAGCTCAGTACTTGGAGGGGATCGAGGACCGCAAGCGGTCGGCGCATGTGGCCGAGGCGATGCGTGCCCGCATGGCATTTGAGTCGATGCGAGAGCTGCTTGCGGTCGCGGGAGACGACACCAACTACGACTATGACCCGACGGGGGCCATCAGGCGGGCCACCGAACTGAAGATCCGACTGGAGCGCCTCGCCCCGACTGCCCAGGCGACGGTCGAAAAGGAGCCATTGCAATGACACGAGTTCATTGGCGAAAGAGCACCCGCACAGGCGGGGCAAACGGTCGTGGTGGCAACTGCGTCGAGGTCGCCGTGTTCAGGCGTCGCTACAGCGAAGCCGCCTCCACCACCATGCGATGAGGCGGCCCCGCCGTCCATGAGCGACCTCACACGAAGGCGTCCCCCAACAACCGCCACACCCGATCCCACGCGTCCTTATCGGACGTTTCGTGGAATGTTTCCCGATCGTCGCAGGCGAACCCGTGCGGCGCATCGGGATACACCACGACCTCGCCGCGATCGCCCAACTGATCGGCGATGACGCGACGCTGCACGGCGTCGATGACGTGGTCGTCCTCGCCCACCAGAACCAGCACCCGCCCCGAGATCTCCTTGGAGGACTCGACAGTGGGCTCGGGACGCGACAGCGCGATCCCGTCGCTCGTCAGCCAGCCAGGGTAGAACGCGACCGCCGCTCTCAGGTCGAGCCGCGTCGCCGCGAGATACGCGATGTGCCCGCCGAAGCTGAACCCGAGCATCGCCGCTTCGCCTGTGGAGTAAGGACTCTCGGCGAGAAACTCCAGCGCCGCGGTGACATCCGCGAGCGCCTGCTGACGGCTCAGCGAACCCGCCAACTCCAACCCGCGCTCCCGCTCGTCCGTCGACAACACGATTCCCTCGCCGAAACGGTGGTAGAAGTCGGGCACGATCGCCACGTACCCCGCCGCCGCGACCCGCTCGGCCATGCGCTGGATGTACGGCGTGACACCGAATATCTCGAACCCGACCACCACGCCTGGATAACGCCCGTCGGTATCGGGCCGCGCCACCAGCGCGTCCATCGAGGACTCGGAGTCGTCCACATGCAGCGCCACGCGCTCGGTCACGACATCGAACGTCACATCCACGCCCGTCACCTCTGGGCCAACACGCCGAGCACGGCATGGGCGACGCCGTCGGCGCTGGCGGGGTTCTGGCCCGTGACCAGGCGGCCGTCGGTGACGACGTGCGACGCGAAGTTGTCGGCGCCAGTGTGCTTGGCGCCCTTGTCGACCAGCGCGGTCTCCAGGGCGAACGGCACGATGCCGTCGGCCTTCACGGCGGCCTCCTCGGCGTTGGTGAACGCCGCGACCTGCTTTCCGTCCACGATGTTCTTGCCCGTGGACAGGGTCACGTTGACCAGCCCCGCGGGGCCGTGGCACACCGCCGACACGACGCCGCCCGCCTCGTAGATGTCGCGGGCCAGGTCGGCCAGCGGCGCGTCGTCGGGGAAGTCCCACATCGCGCCGTGGCCGCCCGCGTAGAAGATCGCGTCGTAGTCGGCCGCGTTCACGTCGGACGGACGCGTGGGCTGGGCCAGGTGCGAGCGCACCTTCTCCAGGGTCATGAACTCGCGCTGGACGGGGTCGTGATCGTCGAGGCTGTCGGGCTGCGGCGTGCCCGACCCAGGCGTGACGAGGTCGACGGTGTGGCCCGCGGCGGTGAACGCCTTGTACGGGTAGGCCGCCTCGCCGACGTGGAATCCCGTGGGCTTGTCGGTGCCTCCCAGCCAATGGTGTCCCGTGAGTACCAGCAGTATCTTCGCCATGATCAATCCCTCCTGATCGGTGCTTACCCGCTGAAGGCTACGGACCAAACCCATCGCCTGACCAATAGAAATGCCGTTACGATCGATAGAGATTCCGATGGGAGGCGGCGTGGACCTGGGTCTGTTGCGGACGTTTCTGGCGGTGTTCCGCGCGGGCTCGCTGTCGGGGGCGGCGCCGATCCTCGGCCTGTCGCAGCCGACGATCACCGCGCAGATCAGGGCCCTGGAACAGGCCATGGACAAGAAGCTCTTCGAGCGGCTGCCGCGCGGCGTGGCGCCGACGTCGGTGGCCGCCGAGCTGGCCCGCCA
>NZ_DASQPW010000300.1:0-20963 GCF_035643755.1 Stackebrandtia sp.
TCCCGCGGCGCTGACCAGCTTCATCGGCCGCGACGCCGACCTGGCGGCGCTGCGCGGCGCCTTCGCGGCGGGCCGCCTGGTGACGGTGACGGGCCCCGGCGGCGCGGGCAAGACCCGCACGGCGTTGCGGCTCGCCGACGACCTGTCGTCCGATATGGACGCGAGGATGGTCGAGCTGGCGCCGGTGTCGACGGAACCGGAGGTGGTCTCGGCCTTCCTGACCGCCCTGGGCATGAGCGACACCCTGCCGCGCAGCCGCGGCGGTGTGATGGCGTCGGCGCTGACCCCCGCCGAGCAGATCCTGGTCACCTTGCGGGACAAGCGAATGCTGTTGTTGGTGGACAACTGCGAGCACGTGCTGGACGCCGCCGCCGGTCTCGTCGCGCGCGTCCTCGCCGGATGCCCGGGCGTGCGGGTGGTGGCCACCAGCCGCGAGCCGCTCGGCGTCACGGGCGAGACGGTGTATCCGCTGGCGTCCCTGCCGTACCCGGGCGCCGACGCCACCGTGGACGAGGCCCTGGGGTACCCCGCGGTGCGGCTGCTGGCCGAGCGCGGCGCCGCCGCGCGGCACGACTTCGCCGTCACCGCCGACAATCGGGACGCGGTGATCGAGATCTGCCGCCGCCTCGACGGGCTCCCGCTGGCCATCGAGCTGGCCGCCGCCAGGCTGCGCGGCATCGCGCCGGCGGCCCTGGCCGAGCGGCTCGGCGAACGCTTTCGCCTCCTGACCGGTGGCGACCGCACCGCCCTGCCCCGGCACCGCACCCTGCGCGCGGTGGTCGACTGGAGCTGGGACCTGTTGGACGCCAAGGAAAGGCTGCTGTTGGCGCGGCTGTCGGTGTTCGCCGGCGGCGCCGCCCTGGACTCCGTCGAGGCGGTGTGCGGCTGTGGCGGCGACGTGGTGGAGCCGCTGGCGTCCCTGGTCGACAAGTCCCTCGTGGTCCTCGGCGAGGACGGCCGCTACCGTCTACTGGAGACGATTCGCGAGTACGGCGCCGAGAAGCTCGCCGACAGCGGCCACACCGACGCGACCCGCCGCGCCCACGCCGCGCACTTCCTGCGCCTGGCCGAGACCGCCGAACCCAAGCTGCGCACCGCCGAACAGATCACCTGGATGCGGCGCCTGGAGGCCGAAAACGACAACCTGATGGCCGCGATCCACATCGCCGTCGCCGACGGCGACGCCGACACCGCCCAGGGCATCGTGGCCTCGGCCTGCCTGTTCTGGTGGCTGCGCGGCCGCCGCGTCGAGGGCGGGGCCGCGGCCACCACGGCCCTGGCGGTGCCCGGGCGGGCCCGTCCGCTGTACGCGGCCCTGGCCCGCCTGGCCTACGCCCTGCACGCCTTCGACACGGAGCCCGACCTGGACAGCGTGACGGGGGCGCTGCGCGAGGCGTGCGAGATCCGCGACGCGCACGGCCTCGCCGACCAGCACGCCCTGCTGCGGCTGCTGGACGTGATCCTGTCGCTGATCGCCCAGCGCGACGCCGTGATGCTGCGCGACATCATGGGCAATCTGCGCGACCCCGACCCGTGGCTTCGCGCCACCGCTCACGCCATGCACGCCGCGATCTGGGTGAACCACGGCCGCGTCGCCCGCGCCGAAAGCTATCTGCGCACCGCCTTGGGGCTGTACGAGGAGGTCGGCGAGCGCTGGGGCCAGTGCCTCGCCCACGCCGAGCTGTCGGAGATCGTCGCCTGGAGCGGCCGGCTCGACGAGGCCAAGTATCACTTTGAGACGGCGCTGCGCACCGAACAGGAGCTCGGCGTCGACCCCGGACGGTCCGAGGTGCGCGGTCGGCTGTCCTACTACCGTTTCCTGGTCGACGATCCCGCCGCCACGCGCCGCAATCTCGAGTTCGACCTCCAGGCCGCCCGCCGCGTCGGCGCGGCCGACAACGAGGCCTTCGCCCACCTGATGCTCGCCTTCCACCACGAGCGGGAGGGAAACTCCGACACCGCCCGCGTCCACCTGCGCGAGTGCATGACCCTGGCCGACAGGTACAAGGGACCGCCCCACATGCAGGCCATGGTCGCCACGGTGGAGACCCGCCTCGACCTGCGCGACAACCAGGTCGAGGCGGCAGAGCGGCGGCTGCGCACCGCGATCCGCTACGCGGTGCTCACATTGGACGGACCGATCATCGCCCAGGCGCTGGAGGCCGCCGCCGACATCGCCCTGGCCCGCCACGACCCCCGCGAGGCCGCGCGGCTGCTCGGCCGGGCCGAACTGGTGCGCGGGGTGCGCGACGAGTGTTCGCCCACCGTCGCCGACACCGAAAAGGTGGCGCGAAAAGCGTTGGGGGACAAGGAGTTCGACGAACGCTACGCCGAGGGTCGCCATAGTTCCCGTCGCCGCCTGCTGCTGTCGTACGGCGCCTCGATGGATCCGAGGCGACCCGGCCGACCCGCCAGGGTGCCGCGCGAATAGGCCAGCCGCGGCGCGCGGATCGTCGTCACAGCCGCACGGGCAGGGTCTTCAGGCCGCGCTGGATGAAGTCGGCCCGCCAGCGAGGCGGGATCGCCTCGGGGTCGATCTCCAGGTTCGGTGCGCGTTCCAGCAGCGACTCGACGGCGACCCTCGCCTCCAACCTGGCCAGCGGCGCGCCCAGGCAGTGGTGGAGGCCGTGGCTGAACGCCAGGTGCGGGTTGGGGGAGCGGGTGATGTCGAGGCGGTCGGGATCGGCGAACGCCTCGGGGTCGCGGTTGGCCGCGTGCGTGGCCACCATGACGGTGTCGCCCTTGGCGATCCGCCTGCCGTCCACTTCGAAGTCCTCCCTCGCGAAGTGCGTTATCGGTCCGAAGGGGCTGTCGATGCGCAGGAACTCCTCGACAGCCGACGGCAGCAGGTCGGGGCGGGAACGCAACAGCGCCAACTGATCGGGGTGGGTCAGCAGCGCGTGCACACCATTGCCGATCAGGTTGAGCGTGGTGGCGAAGCCCGCCAGCACCAGCAGCATGACCATCGCCACGAGTTCGCGCTCGGACAGCAGGTTGTCGCCGTCGCGCGCCGCGATCAGCGCGCTGACCAGGTCGTCCCCCGGTTCCGCCCGTTTGCGGGCGATCAGCTCGGTGAGGTACGCGTGGTGGCTCCCGATGGATTCGACGTGGTTGTCGAAGGCGCCCTCGTCGGTGTCCTCGATGAAGAAGGACGCCGCCAGACCGCGCAGCCTGTCGTGGTCGGACTCGGGGATGCCGAGCAGCTCGGCGATCACCCGCATCGGCAGCGGGAACGCGTAGTCGGCGATCAGGTCGCACGTCCCGCGGGATGCCGCCTCGTCGAGCAGCCGCGCGGCGACGCGGCGGATGCCCGGTTCCAGGCCCGCCACCCGCTTCATCGTGAATGCCTGCTGCACGAGGCGACGCAGCCGCGTGTGCTGCGGCGGGTCGTTGCCGAGCATGTTGTCGGCGAACTCGCCGCCCGCGCCGACGGGGCCGTCGCCGGAGTAGTCGTCGGACTTGCTGAGCCGCGGATCGGCCAGGAGCCCACGGGCGACGGCATAGCGGGTGATCAGCCACGCGTCGAAGCCCATGGGCGTCCGCACCCGATGGATCGCACCCGCCGCGCGCAGCCGCGCATAGAACGCGTGCGGGTCGGACAGCGCGGCGACGGGAAAGTCGATGACGGTCGAATCGGTCATGTCGCGTCTCCTTAGGACAGTTTCGAGCGGTAGGCGCGCATCGCCAACGGGAAGAACACCACGGCGATCCCCGCCGCCCACGCCAGCGTCGTCAGGATCGGTCCCGAGTGGACGTGGCCGTTGAGCAGGTCGCGGCTGGCGTCGGCGATGGCCGTCACGGGGTTGACCCTCGACCACCACTGCAACGGCGCGGGGAAGGTGTCGGCCCGCACGAAGGCGCTGGAGGTGAACGTCAACGGCATCACCAGGACGAACCCCAGCATCTGCACCTTCTCCTCGCTGCCGGCCACGATGCCCAGCAGCACCGTCATCCACGACATCGCCAGGGTGAACAGCAACAGCAGCGCGAACACCGCCAGCGCCCCGCCGACGCCTCCCTTGAGGTCGAAGCCGATCGCCAGGCCCAGCACCAGCATCAGCGCGATCGCCCACACCTGTTTGGCCAGGTCGGCGGCGATGCGCCCCACCAGCGGGGCCGAGCGCGCGATCGGCAGCGAACGGAAACGGTCGAAGACGCCCTTGCGGATGTCGCCGTTGAGGCCCACGGCGGTGTTCAACGCGGTGAACAGCGAGTTCTGGACGATCAGACCGCCCAGCGCGTATTGCAGGTACTCGCCGGGCGAGCCCGCCATCTGTCCGCCGAAGACGAACACGAACAACAGCAGGAACATCACCGGCTGCACGCTCATGTCCATGAGCTCCATGGGATTGTGCTTGATCTGCACCAGCGAGCGCCAGGCCAGCCAGGCGCAGTTGCGCAGGCCCGCGATCGGGCCGCCCTGGCGGGCGGGGAGGGCGTGAACGGTCATGCGAGGGCCCCTTCGGTCTCGGCGGCGGTGTGGCCCGTCAGCGTCAGGAACACCTCGTCGAGGCTGGGGCGGCGCAGCGCGAACTCGGCGACGTCGATGCCGTTGTCGGCCAGGCGAACCGCGGCGCGCGGCATCAGGGCGCTGTCGGTGATGGGGACCGCCCAACCCGCGCCCTCCCGGCTCGGCGCTCGACCCACCACATCGGACAAAAGCTCGCGGGTGCCGTCCATGTCGGCCTCGACGGAGGGCTGGACGTACAGCAGCTGACCACCCACCTTGGACTTCAGCTCGTCCGGCGAGCCCGTGGCGATCACCCTCCCGCGGTCGATGACGGCGATGTCGTCGGCCAGCTGGTCGGCCTCGTCCAGGTACTGGGTGGTCAACAGGACGGTCACGCCCTCGGCGACCAGGCCGCGCACGATGTCCCACAACTGGTTGCGGCTGCGCGGGTCCAGACCCGTCGTCGGCTCGTCCAGGAAAAGGATGCGCGGCGCGGCCACCAGGCTGGCGGCCAGGTCGAGCCGGCGCCGCATGCCGCCCGAATAGGTCTTGGTGGCGCGGCGGGCGGCCTCGCTCAAACCGAAGCGCTCCAACAGTTCGGCGGCGCGGGCCCGGGCGTCGGCGCGGGTGAGGCCCACCAGGCGCCCGATCAGCAGCAGGTTCTCGGTGCCGGTGAGCATCTCGTCCACCGCGGCATACTGCCCGGTGAGCCCGATCAGGGCGCGCACCTTGGCGGGCTCGCGGGCGATGTCGAAGCCGCCGACGCTGGCGTGCCCGGAGTCGGGGCGCAGCAGGGTGGTCAGGATGCGAACGGCGGTGGTCTTGCCCGCGCCGTTGGGGCCCAGCACCGACAGCACGGTACCGGCGGGCACCTCTAGGTCCACACCGGACAGGGCGACGGTGTCGCCGAACGCCTTGCGCAGACCCTCGGCGCGAATCGCGTAGGTCATGGTCTTCCTCACGGTCGTGTCATTCATCGCCGCGACCATGACGCGGGGCGCTGAGATTCCGCGCACGCGGCGCTGAGATCGCCGACTCAGCCGATGTCGCGCGGGTTGATCCCGTGGAACTCGGTGACCATCACCGTGCGGTCGTCGTCGGTGCTGGGGGAGGTGGCCATCACCTGGTCGCACAGCTCCGTGACGGGGCGGTTCATGCTGGCCAGCCGCACCACCGAGGCGATCCCGTCGTCCAGCCGGGTGTGGCGGGACTCCACGACGCCGTCGCTGTACATCACCAGCCGGGTGCCCGGCGGCGTCTCCAGGATCGACGAGCGGTAGTCGGCGCCGGGGATCGCGCCCAGCAGCGGCCCGCCGGCCACCTCGCGGGCCTCGGCGGCGCCGTCCGGCGGCACCACCACCGGGGGTGGGTGCCCCGCGCTGGCCACCGCGCACAGGTGCTGCACCGGGTCGTACACCAGGTACAGGCAGGTGGCGGTGGTGTCGGCGAAGTGGAACGACAGCTCGTTGAGCCGGGTCAGCAGGGCCGCCGGGTCCAGGCCGATGGACGCCAGCGTCACCACCGCCGTGCGGAACTGGCCCATCGCCGCCGCCGAGGTGATGCCGTGACCGGCCACGTCGCCCACCACAATGGCCATGCAGCGCCCCGGCAGCTCGACCGCGTCGAACCAGTCGCCCCCGGCGCGCAGATGCGAGTGGCTGGGCCGGTACCGGTAGGTGATGGTCACCTCGCCGTTCTCGGGAAGCCGGGGCGGCAGCAGGCTGCGTTGCAGCGTCAGCGCCGCCTGCCGCTCGTCGCGGTACAGCCGGGAGTTGTCGATGGTCAGGGCGGTGCGCGCCGCGATCTCGGTGAGCAGCACCAGGTCGTCGGTGTCGAAGCGCTCCCGGTCGGCGAACCGGATGCAGGTCATGACGCCCAGCGTGGTGTCGCGGGCCCGCAGCGGCGCGATGATCAGGGAGCTCAGGCCCAGCGAGTTGGCCGCCAGGTGTCGGTGCGCCTCGGGCGGCAGGTTCGGCGCCCGCGACAGTGCCGGGTCGTCGATCAGCCGGGCGCGGTGCGACACCAGCACCTGGGCGAAGGCGTTGGTGGCCGAGGCGGGGCGCGGGTCGTCCACTTCGAGCAGCTTGTCGGTGGCGGGGGACGGATTGCGGGCGGCGGCGACCAGGCGCGCCACCAGGGTGTCGGGTCCGGGCTGCTCGGGCGGCTGCTGGCCGGTGACCAGCGCGTTGACCACGTCCACGGTCACCAGGTCGCAGTAGTCGGTGGTCAGCAGGCGCCCCAGCCGCTCGGTCGACTCGCGGAAGTCCAGGCTGGACAGCTGGGTGGAACCCACCTCGCCCAGCAGCGACAGCCGGGCGCGCGACCGGGCGGCGTCCAGCTCCGCCTCCTCGCCGGAGGTGATGTCCATGATCACCCCGCACAGGCCCATCGGCCGATCGTCGGCCTCCACGAGGCGGTACCACGACACCGACCACACCTGCTCCTCGCCCGGGGCGGTGGTGGGGTGCCCGGGCAGGTGCAGGTTGCTCACCGGCTCCCCGGTGCGCAGCACCGCCTCCAGCGCGGACTCGTAGACGTCGAGGTCGGCGGATCCGATCACTTCGCGAATGTGCCGCCCGAGGTGGTCGGCGATGGGGCGCCGGTTGATCCGGGCCAGCGCCTCGTTGAGCGCCACGTACCGCAGCTTGTTGTCGAGGATGACGAAGCCGAACGCCGACTGGTCGAAGAAGGCGTTGAGCAGCCCGAGCCCGGCCTCGGCCTCGGAGTTCTCCACGGTGTCCACGGCCATGAGCAGCGTGCTGGACGGGCGCCCCGGCTGCGGGATCGGGTGCCGGTACACGTGGACGGCGCGCATGCTGCCGTCGGCGCGGCGCAGCTGGTGGATCTCGGGGCGCTCGCTGGGCGCGGCGGCCAGGTGCCGCCGGGTCTCGAAGGGGATCGAGGTGGTGGTGAGCACCTGGATGTCGCGCCCGATCATCTCGGCGCGGCCGAAGCCGGTGAGGTGCTCGGCGTTGTGTCCGAAGTAGACTATCCGGCCTTGGGAGTCCACGATGATGGTGGCGATGCGCAGCTCGCCGGAGAACATCGGACGCAGAATCCGGTCCACGTAACCAGGGTCCCCGCGCTCCATCCGCGCATCATATGCGAATGGTCCACTGCGGATACCCGGTTCAGGTCAACAAGTGCGCACGCAGATCGTCGATGCGGGTGAATCCGATCGCCCTGGCGTACGCCTCCACGCCGCCGAAATACCGGTCGATGTTGGCCAGCAGCCCCAGCATCGCGTCCGGATCGGGCAGCAGGCCCCAGTTGGCGGTCTCCAGTCCCTTCAGCAGCCGCCAGGCGTGGTAGCGCGCCATGCCCTCGGTGGTGAGCGCGTAGTCGGCGGCGATGTCGGCGTCGGCGACGCCCAACAGCTTCAGGGTGATGGCCGCGGTGATGCCGGTGCGGTCCTTGCCGGCCATGCAGTGGAACACCAGGGGAGTGGTGTCGCACATCAGCTCCAGGCACCTCCGGATCGCCACGGCGCCGCTTTCGATCATCGCCGTGTACCGCTCCACAAGGAACGGCACCGGGGATTCCTCGGTGGTGGCGTCGCGTTCGATGGCCTCCCAACGGATGTGCAGCAACTCGAGATGGTGTACCGCCACCTCCGGGCGCTCGGGAAACGAGCCGGTGGCGGCTATCTCGGTGGGTCGTCGGAAGTCCACGACGGTCCGCAACCCCAGATCATCGACGAGGTGGGCGATGTCGGCGTCGTTGGCGTTGCCGAACTGGTCGGAGCGGTAGACCAGGCCGGTGCGGACCTTGCGTCCGTCGATTCCGGACAGTCCGCCGAGGTCCCGCAGATTGAACACCGATTTCAGCCGGACGAAGCGGGAGTCGCCGTAGGCGGTGTCGATCTGGCCGTAGGGGTTCATGCCGGTTGGGTTCATGGGGTTCCCGGGGTACTCGAAGGGGCTCGTGCCACGGCCGAAGCCATGCCGCGAGTGGTGTGGTCGTTACCTCACAGTATATCCCGGTGTGGTCAGTCCACAGTGGCGAGAGTGCGGCCTTACTGGGCCTTCTCCGCCAGATTGAGGAATTGACGCTTATTGGCCAGGGCCTCCTCGGCCTGCTTGATCCGCTTGGCGTCGCCGTCGTTCTTGGCCCGCTCCAGCTGCCGTTCGGCCTTGTCGACCTGCTCGCGCATCTGCTCCAGCAGCGGGTTCTCCGACACCGGGGTGCGCCGCCAGGCGATGTCCATGGCCGCGCGGACCTTGCCGTCCATAGCGCGCAGCCGCCGCTGCAGGGCGCCCGCCGACTCCTTCGGCACCCGGCCGATCTCGTCCCACTGCCCCTGGATCTCGCGCAGCTTCGACTGGGCGGCCTTGGGGTCGGCGTCCACGTCGATCGCCTCGGCGGTGGCCAACAGCTCCCGCTTGGCGGTCAGGTTGTCCTTCAGCTCGGCGTCGCGCGCCGAGAAGGCCTCGCTGCGGGCGGAGAAGAAGACGTCCTGCGCGGCCCGAAACCGCTTCCACAGCTTCTGCTCGGCGTCGGGAGCCACCCGCCCGGCGGCCTTCCACTCCCGCATCAGCCCCTTGAGCTGGTCGGCGGTGGCGCCCCAGTCGGTCGAACCCGACAGCTGCTCGGCCTCGGCGATCAGCTCCTCCTTGCGCGTGGCGATCACCTTGCGCTCGGAGTCCAGCGACGCGAAATGGGCGCCGCGACGGCGGGTGAACGCGTCGCGCGCGGTGGCGAACCGCTTCCACAGGGCCTGGTCGTGCTTGCGGTCGGCGCCGTGGATGGCCTTCCACTCCTCGGAGATCTCCTTGATCCGGTCGCCGGCGGCCTTCCACTGCGTGGAGTTCTCGGCGAGACCCTCCGCCTCGGCGGCCAGCGCCTCCTTGCGGGCCACGGCCTCGGCGCGGGCGGCGGTCTTGGCCTCGCGGGCCTCGGAGACCTTCGCCTCGACGCGGGTGGCCAGCTCGTCCAGGCGGGCGGCCAGGGCGTCCAGATCGCCGATGGCGTGCGCCTCGTCCAACCCGGAGCGCAGCTTCTTGATGGCCGCGGCCGTGCTGGTCGGGTCGGCGCTGTCGGAGTTGAGGCGCGCGGCAACCAGGTCGACCTCGGTGACCAGATCGTCGTAACGACGCGCGAAGTGGGCCAGGCCCTCGTCAGGCGTGCCGGCCTGCCAGGAGCCTATGACGCGCTCGCCCGCGGAGGTCTTGACATAGACCGTTCCGTCGTCGTCGATGCGTCCGAACCGCGTGACGTCTGGGTTCTCACCGCTCATGGTGTTCACTTTTCCTTAGCGGGTGTGTTTGTGCCGGGCAACGCGCCCGACCGGTTGGGTTGTGAAGGCATGTGTATCGGTACCTTACGGGGGACCCCGCACGGACGACAACTCCGCTTCGCGTTGCCGACGGCCTCGCCCCTGGTCACCGCCGTGGATGCGTCGCGGTCGCTATGAAACCGTGACCATCTGGCGTATTTTCCGTGCGCCCGGCGCCGATCCTGAGAGGAATTTCGATGGGCGATACCGGCAACCCGCCTAGCCTACCCGGGCCGGTGGTCGTGGTCACCGGACCCACGGCGGCGGGAAAGTCCGCGCTGTCGCTGGGACTGGCCCGCGCGCTGGGCGGCGAGGTGATCAACGCCGACTCGATGCAGCTGTACCGCGGCATGGACATTGGCACGGCGAAGCTGGCGCCCGACGAGCGCGCGGGCGTGGTCCATCACCTGCTCGACATCTGGGACGTCACGCGCACCGCCAGCGTCGCGGAGTATCAGGAACTGGCGCGCGCCAGGGTGGACGAGCTCCTGGCGGCGGGCCGCACGCCCCTGCTGGTGGGCGGCTCGGGCCTGTACATCCAGGCCGTCGTCGACGACATGGAGTTCCCCGGCACCGATCCGCGGCTGCGCGCCGAGCTGGAGGCCGAGCTGGCCGAGGTGGGGCCCGCCGCCCTCCACGCCCGGCTGGCCGCTCAGGACCCGGCCGCGGCGGCGGCGATCCTGCCGTCCAACGGGCGGCGCATCGTGCGGGCCCTGGAGGTGGTGCGGCTGAAGGGTTCCTTCACCGCGACGCTGCCCGAACGGCGCCCGAAGTACGCGTCCGTCCACATCGGGATCGACCGCGACACCGCCGAGCTGGACCGGCGGATCGCCGAACGCGTCGACGCGATGTGGCGGGCGGGCTTCGTCGACGAGGTGCGCGGCCTGCTGGGGCGCGGGCTGGCCGAAGGGCTCACCGCGAGCCGGGCGCTGGGCTACCGCCAGATCGCCGAGTTCCTCGACGGACAGTACGACGAGGAGGAGGCCCGGCGGCGCACCACCACCGGCACCCGGCGTTTCGTGCGCCGCCAGCGCTCCTGGTTCGGCCGCGACGAGCGGATCTCGTGGCTCGACGCGGCCGATGACTCCCTGGTGGACAAGGCCCTCGCCCTGATCGGTTAGGGGCGGGGGTTGGGGCTTTCGGTCTTGGCCGGGTCGCGCTCCGCCACCGGGTCGAGCACCTCGTCGATGGCCTTGAGCACCTCCGGCGGCAGCTTCACACCGGCAGCGGCCACGTTGTCGACGACCTGCTCCGGGCGCGAGGCGCCGATGATCGCCGCTGACACGTTGGAGTTCTGCAGCACCCACGCCACCGCCAGCTGGGCCATGGACAGCCCGGCCTCCTCTGCGATCGGCTTGAGCCGCTGCACCCGCTCCAACAGCTCGTTGTTCTGGGTGAGCCGCTCGATGAAGAACGCGCTGTTGGGGTCGGTGGCGCGGCTGCCCGCGGGCGGGGCCTGACCCGGCAGGTACTTGCCGGTCAGCACGCCCTGGGCGATCGGCGACCACACGATCTGGCCGATGCCCAGCTCCTCGCAGGTCGGCACCACCTCGGCCTCGATGACCCTCCACAGTGCCGAATACTGCGGCTGCGAGGACACCAGCGGGATGTTCAGCTCGCGGGCCAGGGCGTGGGCGGCGCGGATCTGCGACGCCTTCCACTCCGACACCCCGATGTACATGGCCTTTCCGGAGTGGACGACGTCGGCGAACGCCTCCATCGTCTCCTCCAGCGGCGTCTCGTAGTCGTAGCGGTGGGCCTGGTACAGGTCCACGTAGTCGGTTTGCAGCCGGCGCAGCGAGTTGTCGATGGACGTGGCGATGTGCTTGCGCGACAGGCCCCGGTCGTTCTTGCCCGGCCCCACCGGGAAGTACACCTTGGTGAAGATCTCCAGGCCGTCGCGGCGCTGGCCCTTCAGCGCGCGGCCCAGCACCTCCTCGGCGGCGCCCTGGGCGTACACGTCGGCGGTGTCGTAGGTGGTGATCCCCGCGTCCAGGGCGGCGTGGACGCACGCGTGCGCGGCGTCCTCCTCGACCTGGCTGCCGTGGGTGATCCAGTTGCCGTAAGCGATTTCACTGATGATCAGGCCGCTGCGGCCCAGATGACGAAACTCCATGCCGCAGAAGCTACCGCGATTGTTGCGCCGTCGTCGAACCATCGCGAGATTCGTCACCGCCCGCGTCCACAGTGGCGTCACGGCCTTCCGGGGTCGGCTCAGGGACAAACCCCGATGGTGCGGGGGCGAATGCGCCCTAACGTTCACACGATGAGACCGAACAAGCCCCTCCTGTTGTTGCCCGTGGCCCTTGTGGCCGTCGCCCTGACCGCGTGCGGCCCGCAGGCCGCGGCCGACGCCGCCGCCCCGTCCTCCGACGCCGGCCAGGTCGCCAAGGTGCGCCACGACCTCGACGCCCTGGTGTCCGACGGCGCGCTGGTCGGCGGCGAGGTCGTGATGCGCGACGCCCACGGCACCCGGCGCGTGACGGCGGGCCTGGGCGAGCGCGATCCGAAGAAGCGCTACCCCGGAGGCGGCCACGTTCGCGTCGCCAGCGTCACCAAGGCGTTCACCGCCGCGATGATCCTGCAACTGGTGGACTCCGGCCGCGTCGACCTGGACGCCTCCGTGGAGACCTACCTTCCCGGAGTGGTTCGCGGCGAAGGCATCCACGCCGACGAGATCACCGTCCGCCAGCTGCTGCGCCACCAAAGTGGACTGCCCGAGGTCACCATCGAACCGGAGCTGGAGAACCCCACCACCACCTACACCCCGCGCGGGCTGCTGGATTCGGCGCTGGGCGACCCGGCGCAGTTCGAACCCGGCGCCAAGATGGTCTACACCAACACCAACTACGTCGTGGCGGGCATGATCATCGAGAAGGTCACCGGGCACGACTACCGAACCGAGCTGTCGCGCCGGATCACCGTCCCGCTCGGGCTGGACGACACGGCGCTGCCCGCCACCGGCGACACCGGCCTGCCCGACCCGCACCCGCACGGCTACCACCCGATCGACGGTCGACTCGCCGACGTCACCGCGCAGGAACCCTCCGCGCTGTACGCCTCCGGCGGGGTGGTGTCCACCGGCGCCGACCTGAACCGGTTCTTTCTGGCGCTGGAGAACGGCAAGGTGATTCCGAAGGCGCTGCTGGGGCAGCTGCACGACACCGTGCCGTTCCCGGACGTCCCGGGCGTCGATTATGGACTCGGCGTGATGAGGTTCCCGCTGTCGTGCGACGTGACGGTCTGGGGCCAGGCCGGCGACATCGCGGGGTTCCAGGCGATGGTCGGCACGACCGGCGAACGCGCCGTGAGCATCATGATGAACCAGAGCCCCACCGACGAACTCAGCCCCGCGCAGCTGTTGCACCTGCTGGACGACGCGATCTGTTAGAGGGGCCCGTCGTCGACATTGACCATGCCGTCGAGCCGCTGCAGGACGTCGGCGCGGCGGAACCGGGCGGGGACGATCTCCTCGCCGTTGTGGTTGACCGCGCTCCAGGTGGACGAGCCGTGGTCGATGGCGTACCCGGCCGGGTGCACCACGATGTCCCGGTGGTGCGGCGGCAGGATCACCTTGCCGGTGCGGTTCACCAGGCCCTTGGCGCCGCGGCGGTCGACCACGGCGACGCCGTCGACGAAGCCCACCACCGAGCGCCCGTCGGGCATCGTGGTGCTCACCCGGTCGTACAGGAACGGCACCACCTGCTCGCCGGCGGTGTTGATGGCGCCCCAGGCGCGCTCCCGGACCGCCGCGATGCCGCCGCGGAACTCCCCGGCCTCGGCGAAGGCCGCCGGGATCACCACGGACTTGTCCGGCCCGAGATATCCCCAGCCGCCGCTGCGCGGGTCCTGGAACAGCCGCGGCGCGGGGAAGTCCGCCCGCTCGGCCCACGACCGCGGGGACGGCCCGAAACCCTCCACCGCCAAGCGATACACCAGCTCCAGCGCGGGCGCCATCGACGCCGTAGTCGCTTCGTCCGATGTGTACTCGGTGGCGCGCTCCAAGTGCAACAGCGCCTCGGTGAGGCGCCGCTGGGAGATGCACGACAGGGCCGCGCAGGCGCGCACCCGGCCCAGAAAGCGGCGCGGCAGCTCTCCCGCCTCGGCCAGCGCGTACAGCTTGTCGGCCTGGGCGTAGTCGCCCCGGTTGCGCATCACCTGGCCCAGCCGGGCGCGGGCGGGTGCCAGCAACAAATCGGTGCCGATCCGCTCGGCGTTCGACAGCGCCGTCTTGGCGTCGGCCTCGGCCCCGCTGAGTTCGCCGAGCGCCCGCTGCGCCACCGAGCGCACCCCCAACAGGCGCGCGCGGTCGGCCTCGTCGAAGGTGTTGTCCAGCCGATTCGACGCCTCGTTGGCGATGGCGGACATGATTTGCGGGTCGCTGACTTGGGGATTAAGGGTGTCGATGTCTATCGGGCCGAGCGCACGGTGCAGCGCGGCCCGAAGATCTGCTGCGACATCCGCCATGACGACACTTTGCCATGGACACGGTTCGAACGTTCGTCGCCTCCACGATCAATGGTGTTGCGGGACCGACGCGGCTCGCATAGAGTGCGTCTTCGCGCAATGGACGTACGAGTGTCACGACGCCGGTACGGACTCGCACTCCCCAGTAGACACTCACCCGGAGTACCTCTATGCGCATGATGCTCGCCCTGATGCGATCGGGTTTTCGCCGCTATTCGACGTATCGACAGGCCACGGCCGCGGCAGCGGCCACCAACACGATCTTCGGCATGCTGCGCTGCTACGTGCTGCTGGCCACCGCCGTCGCCGCGACCACGACCGTGGGCTATGACGTGCCGCAGCTGTCCACATACGTGTGGGTGGGGCAGGGCATCATCGGCGTGGTCATGCTGTGGGGCCCGGCCGAACTGGCCGAGAAGGTCCGCACCGGACAGGTGGTGTCGGACCTGCTGCGCCCCGTCAACCCCATCTGGACCTACCTGGCCACCGACCTGGGCCGCGCGGGCTTTTCCTGCCTCACCCGCCTGGTGGTGCCGGTGGCGTTCGGCGCGATCTTCTTCCCGTTCTACTGGCCGCGACACTGGTGGACGTACGGCCTGTTCGCGTGCAGCCTGCTGGCGGCCACCGGGATCTGTTTCGCCATCCGCCACCTGGTGAACCTGTCGGCGTTTTGGCTGTTGGACATCCGCGGCATCACCACGGCGTGGCTGTTGGCCTCGGGGATCGGAAGCGGGCTGATCTTCCCGATCGACTTCCTGCCCGGCCCCGCGGCCGCGGCGCTGAAGTTCGGCACCCCGCTGCCGTCCATCGTGCAGTTCCCGGCCGACGTCCTGGTCGAGCACGGCGGCGCGCCCGGCCAGCTGCAACGGGTGGCGCTTCAGTTCGGTTGGGTCGTGGTGTGCCTCGCCGCGGCGTTCGCGGTGCAGCACAGGGCGACCAGGCGATTGGTGGTGCAGGGTGGTTAGCAGGCTACGGGCGTATCGGGCGCTGCTGGTGGCCCAGATTCGCGGCCAGGCCCAGTACCGGGCGTCCTTTGTGATGGAAATGGTCGGGCAGTCCACCTACACTTTCATGGACTTCGCCGCCGTGCTGGTGCTGTTTCGGGTCACCCCCGCCATGGGCGGTTTCGGTCTGTGGCAGGTGCTGCTGATCTCCGGCCTGGCGATCTGCGGCTTCTCCGCCGCCGACCTCGCGGTGGGCAATGTGGAGCAACTGCGGCAGTACGTGCGCACCGGCCTGCTGGACGCCATGCTGATCCGCCCCCGCCGCGTGCTGCCGCAGCTGTTGGCCATCGACTTCCAGCTGCGCCGCGTGGGACGGGTGGTGTTCGCCGTGGTCCTGGTGGCGGTCGCCTGCGCCCACGTCGGCGTCGACTGGACGTGGTGGCGGGTGCTGCTGGTCGTCGGCACCCCGATCGCGGCCGCGGTGTTCTACGCGGGGATCTTCGTCCTGACCGCCTCGGTGGCGTTCTGGTGGATCGACTCCGGCGAGTTCGCCAACAGCTTCACCTACGGCGGCAGGGAATTCGCCACCTACCCGATCACCATCTACGGCAGCGTGTTCCGGCGCGTCTTCGCCTTCGGGATCGGTTTCGCCTTCATCTCATACTATCCCGCACTGGCCATCATGGACACTCCCGACCCGCTGGGTATGCCCGCCTGGTTCGGCGCGCTGGGACCGGCGGCCGCCGCCGTCATGACCGCCATCGCCGCGCTGGTGTGGCGCACGGGGCTTCGACACTACGAAGGGACAGGATCGTGAACACCGCCATCGACATGCGCGGCCTGCGCAAGGAATTCATCGTCCACAAGAAGACGGGGCGCCTCAAGCGCGCCAAGAAGGTGATCCCCGCCGTCGACGGCGTCGACCTGACCGTCGAACACGGAGAGATGATCGGCTACATCGGACCCAACGGCGCGGGAAAGTCCACCACCCTGAAGATGCTCACCGGAGTGCTCACCCCGACGTCGGGGCACGTGCGCACCTGCGGCCTGGAGCCGGTGCCGCAGCGCCTCAGGCTCACCCGCCGCATCGGCGTGGTGTTCGGGCAGCGCACGGCGCTGTGGTGGGACCTGCCGCTGCGGGAGTCCTTCCACCTGCTGCGCCACGTCTTCGACGTGCCCGCCGCCGACCACGCCGCCCGCCTCGCCCGCTGTCGCTCGCTGCTGGACCTCGACGCGTTCATGGACACGCCGGTGCGGCAGTTGTCGCTGGGCCAACGGATGCGCGCCGAGATCACCGCGTCTCTGCTGCACGGGCCCTCCGTGCTGTTCCTGGACGAGCCCACCATCGGGCTGGACGTGGTGTCCAAGCAGGCCGTGCGCGAGTTCCTCGCGGAGCTGGGCGAGGGCGGCGACCTCACCCTGGTCCTGACCACCCACGACCTGTCCGACATCGAGCGGCTGTGCCGGCGGCTGGTCGTCATCGACCACGGCCGGGTCGTCCACGACGGCAGCCTGGACGAGCTGCACGCCCGCTACGGCTCGCGCCGCCAGGTGATCGCCGAGTTCGACGACCCGTGGGACGACGCCGAGACCCCGCCGGGCGCCGTGGCCGTCCGCGACGCCGAGGACCCGCGCCGGGTCACCTTCAGTCTGTCCAATGGGGAATCAGGCGCGGGCGAACTCGTGGCGGACCTGGCCCGGCGCGGGCTGCGTGACGTGTCCATAGTCGAGCCCGACATCGAGCGCGTGATCGCCAAGCTCTACGCCGAGCCCTAGCGGATCTGCTTGCCCAGGTCCTCTTCGAGGATGCCCGGCTTGATGCCCGGGCGGGGGCGCGGCATCCGCAGCTTGCGGAACATGATGGAACGCGAGATCGCGTACCAGTACAGGCCGGGCTTGCGCTGCTTCGTCTTCGGGTGGCGCGACCACACCAGCCGCCTCACCTTGCGGGTCAACAGGAAGCTGTCGATGATGAAGGCCAGCAGGATCGCCACCCACGCGCCCACCGAGATCGAGTAGATCAGCGCGCCGTAGGCGGGGTTGGACGCCAGCATGATGATGATCGCCAGGAAGAAGAAGTACTGGCCGACGCTGCGCCGTCCGTCCACGATGTCGCGCACCAAAAGCCGCTCGGGGCCCTTGTCGCGCGGCATGTGGTACTGGTCATAGGCGGGGTCGCCGCGGTCCTGGCCGTCGGCGATGCGCACCCGCTCCTCGCGGCGCTGCTGCGACAGGCTCTTGCGCGTGTCCTTGTCGGGGCGGTTCACCTTGGCCTGCGCCCGCGCCTCCTTGAACGTCTTCGGCGGGTTCTTCGGGGGGCGCTTCTTCGCTGTCTTGGGACGCTTGGGCGTGGGGTCGCTCTTGTCGCGCACCCTCTTGTCACCGGTCTCCTCCACGGCGGAGACCGGCTCTTCGACGTCGGGTTCGCTCGACTTGCGCTTGAACAGTGCTGGCACGGTCGCCAAGGATACCCGCCGTTTACGGACGCTCCACCGACGCGCCCAGGCTGGCCAGTTTGTTGTCGAAGTCCTCGTAACCGCGGGTGATGAAGCGGTCGACGCCGAACACCCGGGAGGTGCCCTCGGCGGCCAGCGCCGCGATCAGGTGGCTGAAGCCGGCGCGCAGGTCGGGGATGCGCAGATCGGCCGCGTGCAGCTGGCTGGGGCCGGCGATCACCGCGGAGTGCAGGAAGTCGCGGCGCCCCCAACGGCAGGGCGTGCCGCCCAGGCAGTCGCGGTACAGCTGGATGTTGGCGCCCATCTCGCGCAGCTCCTCGGTGTAGCCGAAGCGCCGCTCGTACACCGTCTCGTGCACAATGGACAGCCCGTGGGCCTGGGTGAGCGCCACCACCAGCGGCTGCTGCCAGTCGGTCATCAGCCCGGGATGGACGTCGGTCTCCAGCGCCACCGGGGACAGCTGACCGCCGGGGTGCCAGAAGCGAATGCCGCCGCCGGTGGGGGCGTCGTCCACCTCGAAGGCCCCGCCGATGGTGCGGAACACGTTGAGGAAGGTCATCATGTCGGTCTGGCGGGCGCCGCGCACGTAGATCTCGCCGTGGGTGGCCAGCGCGGCGGCGGCCCAGCTGCCGGTCTCGATGCGGTCGGGGACGGGCCGGTGCTGGTAGCCGCTGAGCCGGTCGACGCCGACGATCTCGATGACCCGGTCGGTGTGCACCTTGATGATGGCGCCCATCTTCTGCAGGACGCAGATCAGGTCGATGATCTCCGGCTCCACCGCGGCGTTGCTGATCTCGGTGACGCCCTCGGCCAGCACCGCGGTCAACAGGATCTGCTCGGTGGAACCCACCGACGGGTAGTCGAGCCGGTATTTGATGCCCTGCAAGCGTTTCGGCGCCGACAGGTGCATGCCGTCGGGCTGCTTCTCGATGACGGCGCCGAAGGCGCGCAAGGCATCCAGGTGGAAGTCGATGGGGCGTCCGCCGATGTTGCAGCCGCCCAGGTTGGGGATGTAGGCGGTGCCCAGCCGGTGCAGCAGCGGCCCGCACAGCAGGATCGGGATCCGGCTGGAACCGGCGTGCACGTTGATCTCGTCGACCCCGGCGTTGACCATGTTGGCGGGGTCCATGCGCAGCGAGCGCTCTTCGTCCAATGTGGTGCGGATGCCGTGGAGTTCCAGCAGGCCACGGACGATGTCCACGTCGCTGATGGCGGGGACATCGAACAGGGTGGACGGCGTATCGCCCAGCACGGCCGCGACCATGGCCTTGGAAACCAGATTCTTGGCACCTCGGACCCGAATCTCGCCCTTGAGCGGGGTGCCACCGTGCACTACGAGTACGTCGTCACTCAAGGCCGAGCCTCCTGATTTCGTCACCGATTACCTGCCGACACGCGAGCATAGCGGTCGCGGCGGGCGGGTTCGGCCCTGCCGCCGCGGAATCCGCCCGCCCCACCGACACCGGCGAGACGGCCGCACGCCCGCTATTTCGCAGGCTAGACGTTTGGGTGACGCTTTGGGTTGCTTGCTAGGGCAAAGCCAACATGCGATCCAGGGCGACGCGGGCGTGATGCGCGGTGTCGGCGTCCACGGTGATGCGGTTGGGCACCCTCCCGGCCTCCAGCTCCTCCAGCGCCCACACCAGGTGCGGCAGGTCGATGCGGTTCATGGTCGAGCAGTAGCACACGGTCTTGTCGAGGAACATCACGTTCTTGTCGGGGTGGCGGTTGGCCAAGCGCCGCACCAGATTCAGCTCGGTTCCCAGCGCCCACGACGAGCCCGACGGCGCGTTGTCCAGCGCCCGGATGATGTATTCGGTGGAGCCCACCTCGTCGGCGGCGGCCACCACCTCGTGGCGGCACTCGGGGTGCACCAGGACGGTGACATTGGGCACCCGGCGCCGCACGTCCTCCACGCTGTCGAGCGTGAACCGCCCGTGCACCGAGCAGTGGCCGCGCCACAGGATGATCTTCGCCGCGCGCAGCCGCTCGACGCTCAGGCCGCCGCCCGGCTTGTGCGGGTCGTACACGACGCAGTCGTCCAGCGAGAAGCCCATGTCCCGCACCACGGTGTTGCGGCCCAGGTGCTGGTCGGGCAGGAACAGCACCTGCTCGCCGCGCTCGTACGCCCAGCGCAGCGCCCGCTCGGCGTTGGACGACGTGCACACCACGCCGCCGCGCCGCCCCACGAACGCCTTGATCGCCGCGGTGGAGTTCATGTACGTCATCGGCACCACGCGATCCGCGATGCCCGCGTCGGTCAGGGCGTCCCAGCAGTCGGCGACCTGCACGGCCGCCGCCATGTCCGCCATCGAGCAGCCCGCGGCCATGTCGGGCAGGATCACCCGCTGCTCGGGGGTGGTGAGGATGTCGGCCGACTCGGCCATGAAGTGCACGCCGCAGAACACGATGTACTCCGCCTGCGGGCGGGCGGCGGCCTGCTGTGCCAGCTTGAACGAGTCCCCCGTGACGTCGGCGAACTGGATCACCTCGTCGCGCTGATAGTGGTGTCCCAAAACGAAAAGCCGATCGCCCAGCGCCTCCTTGGCGGCCCGGGCGCGCTCGATCAGGCCGGGGTCGGACGGCGCGGGCAGTTCCCCGGGGCAGTCGACGCCCTTCTCGGACGCGGGGTCGGCGCCCCGTCCCAGCAGCAGCAACGCGGTGGAGGTGGGAGCCGGTTCGGCAAACGTGCTCACGATGGCCCTCCTGGGGCTCGATTTATCGTCGATCTGACGCGTAATAGAGATTCTCTCACGCCCGTCGATGTCTTGCCGCGCTGCGATGTGTGACCCTGAACGCTTAGTGTCGTTCGCATGCGCGTGCTGATCTGCCCCGACAAGTTCGCCGGAACCGCCTCGGCGCCCGAGGCCGCCGCCGCCATCGCCGACGGCTGGCGCGAGGTGGCCGACGGCGACGAGCTGACCGTGCTGCCGCTGGCCGACGGCGGCCCCGGCATGCTCGACGCGCTGGAGGCCGCGCTCGGCGGCGAGCGGGTCGCCATCGACGTGTTCGACCCCTTGGGGCGCAAGGTGACGGGGGAGTTCCTGCGCCTCGGCGAGATCGCCTACATCGAAAGCGCCCAGGCCTGCGGCCTCCACCTGCTGGACGCCGAGGAGCGCGATCCCTTGCGCGCCAACTCCTTCGGACTGGGCCAACTCATGCTCGCCGCCACCGAACGCGGCGCCCGCTGCCTCGTCATCGGCCTGGGCGGCTCGGCCACCAACGACGGCGGGGCGGGCATGCTCACCGCCCTGGGCATGTCGGCGCGCGACGCCGCGGGCCGCGTCGTCGGCTACGGGGGAGCCGCGCTGGCCGCGTGCCACAGCGTCGACGGGACGCCGCTGCTGCGCCGAGCCCGGCTCGTCGCAGCG